>JBDSVO010000037.1:0-18696 GCA_039927215.1 Gemmatimonadaceae bacterium | reverse complement strand
ACCGTCTGGAACCGTCGCTCCAGCGCGCCGTCCTTTTCGATGTATTTCCTGTATTCGTTGAGCGTCGACGCACCAACGCACTGCAGCTCACCGCGTGCGAGCGCCGGCTTCAGCATGTTGCTCGCGTCGATAGCGCCTTCGGCTGCGCCTGCCCCAACGAGCGTATGCAGCTCGTCGATGAACAGGATGATGTTCTTGTTTTGCGCGATCTCGTTCATCACGGCCTTGAGCCGCTCTTCGAACTGTCCGCGATACTTCGTGCCGGCGATGACAGCCGCCATGTCGAGCGAAAGGACGCGATGCTCTCGGAGCGAATCAGGGCACTCGCCGGTGGCAATGAGCTGAGCCAGACCTTCGACGATCGCGGTCTTGCCCACGCCTGGCTCGCCGATGAGAACAGGATTGTTCTTCTTCCGGCGGGTCAGGATCTCCATCACCCGCTCGATCTCCTTCGAGCGGCCGATTGTCGGGTCGAGCTGATTCTCCGCTGCGAGCTGAGTCAGGTCGCGGCAGAAATGATCGAGCGCCGGCGTCTTGGACTTCTTTTCACCCTTGCCTGTCGCGGCTGGGGCTCCGGATGTCGTGGACGACGAGCCGGTCGCGGCGCCTCCCTGCGGCATGTCGGTGCCGAGCAGGCGAAGCGTCTCGGCTCGCGCGGCGTCGAGATTGATTCCAGCGTCCGTCAACACCTGCGCGGCGATGCCCTTCTCTTCGCGGAGCAGGCCGAGCAGCAAATGCTCCGTGCCGACGTAGTTGTGCGTAAGGTCGCGAGCCTCGGCCATCGCGAGCTCGAGTACCTTCTTCGCGCGCGACGTATAGGGGAGGTCGGGACCGGTAGCTGCCGTTGCCTTTCCCTTCTTTACCGTGTCCTCGATTTTCTGCTGGATCTCATCGAGGTCCACGCTGAGGTTCTGGAGCACCGCCGCAGCGACGCCTTCGCCCTCACGGATCAGCCCGAGCAGTATGTGCTCGGTGCCGACGTATTCGTGCCGAAGCCGTTCCGCTTCTTCCCGCGCCATCGCGAGAACTTTTCGAACGCGCTCGGTGAAGTTGTATCCGTTCATCGTGTAGACCCCATGTCATTCGCGAGGATGCCGCGCACAAAGCGCGCACGGGCAATATTCGCTTCGCTCTCCGTCAGCTGTCTCCCCTCGGCATGCGCCAAGTGAGCTGGCTGACTAAAAATCAGGAGCTTGTTGAGGGTATATACACTTAGATCGGTGATCAGTTTCAGCCCGACGGCAAGCCGTACGCTGCTGAGATAGCTCATCACTTCGTCGAACGACAAGCTGCGAGCGTAACGAAGCGTCCCGTACGCGCGCCATAACTTGTCTTCGATAATATATCCTGCGTCTCTAAGCAATACTTTTCTTGCTTCTTCTTCGCGCTCGATGACATGAGTCACGACGCGAACAAGATAATCGAGAAGCTCGCCCTCCGACCTGCCGAGCGTCGTCTGATTCGAGATCTGGAAGAAATTTCCGACTACTTCACTCCCTTCTCCGTAAAGACCGCGATACGTAAGGCCAACCTGCTGTAAACCCGCCAGCACCTTCGCGATTTCCTTCGTAAGAACGAGACCGGGAAGGTGAATCAGCACCGACGCGCGCAGTCCCGTCCCGACATTTGTCGGGCACGCAGTGAGGAATCCGAACTCTTCGTGATACGCATAAGGAACACGCTCGCCAAGGTCGGCCTCGAGCGCTTCGACAACCGAGAATGCGTCCGCGACGTGGAATCCCGACTGCAATGACTGCAGTCGCAGATGATCTTCTTCGTTTACCATGATGCTGGTGCCGCGCGTCAGGTGAACGGCCGCGCCACTCCGCACGGGACGCTGAGCATCGAGCCCGGCAAGCTCACGACTCACGAGATGCCGCTCATGCAGCAGCAGACGGTCCTCGGGAGGAAGCTCATCGACGCGAACCAGCACGCCCTGCTCGAGGGCGCGGATACCTGCCATCGCTTCCCGCACCTGCGCCAGCACGCGCAGGCGTTCACCGTCCCGAGCTCTGCCCGAGAACGCGTAGCCCTCGAGGTTGCGCGCGAGACGCACACGGGTAGAGATGACTATGTCGGCGCTCTCTCCCGACGCATCGAGCCATCCCACTCCGCCGTCCGGAAGAAGTGTCAGGTCGATCATTACTCGAGACCCCGGAGACGATCGCGCAGGTCTGCGGCCAGCTCGAACTGCTCCGTCTGAATCGCCCGCTGCAGGCGGTCGCGAAGCTCATTCACGGTACCGGCGTCAGGAATCTCGGTGCTCAACGGCGGCTCGTAACGCCGGCCGATATGCCTTGAGCTTCCGTGCACTCTTCTCAAAAGATCACGCATGCTTTTCTCGAATGCTTCATAGCAGTGCGCGCAGCCGAGTCGTCCGGTCGTGCGAAAATCCCTGAACGTGGAGGAGCAGAAAGTGCAGCGCGCGGCGTCACCCTGAGCCGCTTGCATCTGCTGATGCACACTTTGCAGGAAGTTCGTGACGTCGGGCTTCGCCGACGCCAGGGTGGTCTCGACGCCGCGCTCGGCGGCGCAGCGCTCGCAGAGGTGGAGGAGTCGAACTCCGGTCCCCTCGATCTCAGTGAGCTGAACCACCGCATCCGCTTCCTTGCAAACATCGCAAACCACTTCTCTACCTTCCTTCGCCGTCCTTTCCCGGCGCCCCCGGTTGTTCGTCGTCCATATGTGTAATCATACGACGACGCCACCAACGACTGTTTCAGAGAGCTTCCCGCCCTCGAGCAGCATCACTCTGCCGGCGAGTCCGGCGAGCCCCCTGTTATGAGTCACGACGATCATCCCAATCTCAAGGTCATTTACGACCTCAACCAATAGCTCATGAAGCATCTCGGCATTGGCAAGATCGAGATTTCCAGAGGGCTCATCCGCAAGGATCAATTTCGGGTCCATCGCGAGAGCGCGAGCGACTGCGGTGCGCTGCTGCTCGCCTCCAGAGAGCTCGCCGGGGCGGTGGTGCATGCGCGCCGAAAGTCCCACGCGCGCCAGCAGTTCCGCCGCGCGACTTCGCGCAACTTCGTACGGGCGATCGGCGATTCTCAACGGCATCATCACGTTCTCCAGCGCACTAAACTCGCGGAGCAGGTGATGAAATTGAAACACGAAGCCGACTGATCGATTTCTGAGTGCCGCGAGCTGCTCCTCATCGAGTCCATTGATGGGCTCCCCACCGACAACGACATAGCCGCGAGTCGGCTTGTCCAGAGCGCCGAGGACGTGCAGCAGTGTGCTCTTGCCGGCTCCGCTCGCCCCGACGACAGCGACCATTTCGCGCCTGCCGAGAGTCAGGTCGACTCCCTTGAGCACGTTGATCGTGCCTCCGTCGCCGCCGACGTAGGTTTTGTGAAGGTCGTGTGCTTCGAGGACGGGCGTCATTCGTGTCTTATCGCCTCAATCGGGTACAACCGCGATGCCTGAATCGCCGGATACAATGTCGCGACGGCCGAGGTGAGAACGCTCGCCAGCACAATCCACGCGACATCGCCGAACTGGGTCGCGACGGGCAGATGATCGATGAAATAAATCTGCGGGTCGAGCGGGATGAACTTGTATCGCTCGAGCGCGAAAGCGCCGCCAAATCCAACGATCAAGCCAAGCGTCGTTCCCACCGCGCCAATTACTACTCCCTGCACCAGGAAAATCCGTCGCACCGACCTCGCGGGCAGACCCATCGCCTTGAGAATCCCGATCTCGCGAGTCTTGTCCGTCACCACCATGATCAACGTGCTGACGATGTTGAACGCGGCGACAATCACGATCAGCAGCAGAATCACTCCCATGCCCATTTTCTCGAGCTTCAACGCCTGGAAAAGCGAGCGGTTCTGCTCCTGCCAGTCAACGGTACGATACGGCCATCCGAGCGCGGCTGTCAGACGCTCTGCGACGCCGGACGCCTGCCAGCGATCGGTAGTCTTGACCTCGATGCCGGTGACGCCCTCGCCGAGTGCAGCGAATTCCTGCGCTTTATCGAGCGCAATGAAGACGTAAGAGTTGTCGTACTCATACATCCCGGTCTCGACGATTCCCGTCACCTCGAACTGGTAAACTCTCGGAACGAAGCCGCCGGTAACGGGGTTGGCCTTCACTCCCGCGATCGAGATGAGGTTGATCTTGTCGCCTGGCCACGCGTTATAGCGCGCGGCGAGCAGCTTGCCGAGGACAATACCTCGCCGTTGCCCATCGCTGCTGGCAAAGCGGAAGTCGCCCGAAGTTGCATGCTCTCTGATAGTGGTGACGTCCGGAACGCCGCGACCCTGCGGCGGAATTCCCACCACATAGGCCGCCCCGGCGTAGTCGTGCCCGGCATTCATCCCGCCCTCGACAAGCACAAATGGAGCTGCCGCGACAACACCCGGTTGTCGCTTCACTTTCTCCAGGAGTGCCGGCCAATCCGCGATCTTCAGGTCCTCGCCGTAGCTGAGCACGCGTATGTCGGGACTTCCGACGAGAATCTTCTCACGAAGGTCGCGCTGGAGCCCGTTCATCACACCTATGATGAGGATGAGCGCACTGACTCCAACGACGACGCCCGCGATCGCGATGAGACTGATGAGCGAAAGCAGCCGCGAACCTCGGCGGCTCCGCAAGTATCTCCAGGCAATCGATAGCTCGAGCCTGCTCATTCCGGCCTCATCGTCGGGAAAAGAATCACGTCGCGGATGTTGGACGTTCCCGTCAGCCACATGAACAGTCGGTCGACGCCGACACCTACGCCGCCCATCGGAGGCATTCCGTATTCCATTGCTCGAAGATAATCCTCGTCGACGCCTACTGCCTCTTCATCGCCGGCATCGCGAAGGCCCGCTTGCGCTTCGAGTCGCGATCGCTGGTCCACGGGATCGTTGAGCTCGCTGAACGAATTCGCCATCTCACGGCCATTCGCGAACAGCTCGAATCTTTCCGCGAGCAGCGGATTGCCGCGCTTCGGCTTTGCGAGCGGCGAAAGCTCCACGGGATAATCGAGGACAAAGGTTGGCGCCAGTAGCTTCGATTCAACGAGTGCCTGAAAGAGCTCGTCAAGCACTTTTGGCCGATTCATCGACTCCGGCTTTTCGACACCCATTCGCCGGGCTCTCTCGCGCAGCGAAGCATCATTTTCCATCATCACGTCGACGCCAAGGGCAGCATTCAGCGCGGGAACCCAGTGTACGCGAGGCAGAGGCGTGGTGAAGGTCGGAATCGAATCAGCGAGCTGGGGGACTGAGCGCAGCGACGCTGCGATCGCCTCGAAAAGCGATTCAACTCTTCCCATCATCATGTTGTAATCAGCATAGGCTTCATAGAACTCGAGCATCGTGAACTCGGGATTGTGTGTTCTATCTATCCCCTCGTTCCGGAAATCGTGCCCGATTTCATAAACACGCTCGAAACCGCCGACGACTAAGCGCTTCAGATAAAGCTCGTCGGCAATCCGAAGATACAGCGGCATGTCGAGCGAATTGTGGTGCGTTACGAATGGACGTGCCGCGGCCCCACCGTACTGCGGTTGAAGAATCGGAGTCTCCACTTCGAGATAGCCGAGTCCGTCGAGAAACGACCTCATTGTTCCGATCATCTTCGACCGCGCAATGAAAAGCGTCCGCACTTCCGGGTGCACGGCGAGGTCTGCGTAACGCTGGCGAGAGCGCTGCTCGGGATCGCTGAATCCGGAGTGACGAACTACCTGGCCGTCGATCTCCTCTTCCTTCCCGAACGGAAGTGGACGCAGCGACTTTGCCAGCAGCTCGAACGACGTGACGCGAATCGTCACCTCGCCTGTGCGCGTCCTGAACAGAGGTCCCGCGGCGCCGATGATGTCGCCCAGATCGAGATGATGGAGCAGTCCATAACGATCGTCGCCGAGCTGATCGCGCCGAAAGTACAGCTGAATCCTGCCGCTCGAGTCAGCGAGATGTGCAAACGCTGTTTTGCCGTGCGCGCGCCACGCGACAATGCGGCCGGCGACGCTCACCGTCGGTCCCTCAGGCGCGTGCCCGCCACTGCTCGCGCTTGCGGAGTCGCTCCCGTCGGGCAGAAGCATCAGAGCTTCCGCCGCGGTTTGCTCACGATTGTAGGAATAGGCGAACGGCTCGACGCCGGCAGCGCGAATCGCTTCGAGCTTCTCCCGCCGCGCGCGCAGGACGAAGTTCAGATCGTCAGTCATTACCTGGCTGTCGCGCCATTCCCTGAAAGTTTGAGGTAAGCCGTGATGAATGGGTCTATCCCGCCGTCCATGACCTTCTGGACGTCGGGGATCTTGAGCTCCGTCCGATGGTCATTCACCATCGTGTACGGCTGGAACACGTAACTTCTGATCTGACTGCCGAAGCTCACGTCCGCCTTTGTGGCATCCACCGCTGCCTTCTCGCGCTCGCGCCGCTCGACCTCCGCTTGGTAAAGCTTGTTCTTCAGCATCTTCATCGCCTGCGCCTTGTTTTTGAACTGCGAGCGCTGCTGCTGCGATGCAACGACGGTGTTCGTTGGCAGGTGCGTTATGCGGACCGCCGAGCTCGTCTTGTTTACGTGTTGACCGCCCGCGCCGGATGCACGGTACACGTCGATCTTCAGATCTTCATCGCGGATCTCGATGTTGATCTCCTCATTCACGACCGGATACACGAAGACTGACGCAAAGCTCGTGTGTCTCCGCGCAGCTGAGTCGAAAGGAGATATGCGCACGAGACGATGCACTCCAGTCTCCGCGCGCAGGAATCCGTAGGCATACTGACCGCGGATCTCGATTACAGCGCCCTTGATGCCCGCTTCCTCACCTTCGCTTTCGTCGAGCAGCTCGAGCTCGAACCCACGGCGCTCTGCCCACCGCGTGTACATGCGGAGCAGCATGGACGCCCAATCCTGCGCCTCCGTTCCTCCGGCGCCGGCGGCAATCTCGACTTGCGCAGCCCGCCAGTCGTCTTCGCCTGTCATGAGTGTCTTGAGCTCGAACGCATCGATCTCGGAATCCAGAGACTCGATCATGTCGTCGAGCTCCTTTTCCATGTCGGTGTCGGAGGATTCAGTCAGCAGCTCGTGCAACTCCTGCGCTGTCGTCAGCTGAGCCTCGAGCTTGTCATAGGGATCGACCCACGCGCGCAACGTCTTCACTTCCTGCAAAGTTCGCTGCGCTTCTTCCTGGTGCGACCAGAAGGAAGGATCTGCCATGCGCAGATCGAGAGAAGTCAGCGACCCGCGCTTGCCCTCGATGTCAAAGATACCTCCGCACTTCAGCGAGACGTTCTGCGCTGCTGGTCAGCGCTCGACTTCGCTCTCCGATTGTGTCTGCCATTGTCGCCGCGTCCTAGAAGATTCGCTTTCCGGCACCGAGAACTTCGTTCAGCGCTTCCTGAAAGTGCGTCGTCGAGCGCGCGAAATCGGAGCCGACCTGAGTGACATACTCCTCATAACTCTTCTTGATCTCTTCCCGGAACAACTCCTTGAGCGTACCGCGCTGGAGACCTTCGGAATGCTTCGCCGGATAATAGGCGACCATGTCTGACACGAGTGCGCGGGCCAGCCGCTTTGCGCGAAGACTTGGATCACGCGCAAGGAACGGGTTGATCGGACGTCGTTCGCCGGGTGCCGGCGGAGTATACCTTGGCACGGATACGGGCGCCTGGCTCGCCGGCGCGGACCCGAGCGGCTGAGCCGGTGCCGGCGCGGGCGACGAGGCATACGGCGATGGCAGAAACGGCGACACCGATGGAGGCTGTTGCGCTGGAGCCGGAGACGACGGAGTCGCCACCGACGGCCATGGCGCTCGAGGCGTTGGACGAAGCGGCGGAAGAGTCGCCGGCCGCGGTGGTGTTGGAGTTCGCGGACGGACAGGAGCGGCGGGCTGATGCTGCTCCGCAATCATTCCCACAGGAATCACTCCGCCGCAGGCAGAGCACCGTGCGCGTACTCCACCCTGTGGCACTTTTGCCGGGTCCACGCGATAAACGGTCGAGCACTGCGGGCAGCTTACATTCATTCCTCATCTCCAGCGGCGTCGTGGATGCTCGGATGACGCGTATCGTGAACCGGCGGACGCTCGTCTGTGCGACGATCGACCGTGAACACCGAGCCCGGAAGCGACTTCGCGTATGTCTTCATCTCAGTGGCGAGCTGACTGATCTGACGAGCTTCCTTGATCGATCGCTGAGTATTCGTGACGACACCGATCGATAAGGTCATCAGCGACATGCGATCGAGAACACCCCGCCTGTCCTTGCCGAAGAAATATCCGACTCGCCGGTCTGCCTCGGAATACTGATATGGTATGAGCTCGTCGAAGGTAGAGATGATTTCGCCGCAGATTCCCGCAACCTCATCCGGCGGAATGATGAAGATAAAGTCATCGCCGCCGATATGCCCGACGAATCCTGCTTCTCCGGCCGTGCCCTTCACGATATCCCGCAGAATCAACGCTAGAATCCTGATGACGCGGTCGCCCTGGTTGTAACTGTACCGGTCGTTGAACTCCTTGAAGTGATCCAGATCGGCGTAGCACACGGCGAACAAATTGTCGACTGCCAGGAGCCCCTTGATCTCTGCCTCGATCGCTCCGGCTCCGGGCAGACGAGTGGAAGGGTGTACGCCCAGATCCCTGTCAGAGCGCCTGAGAAACGAATCCATGCGAAGCCGAACCGCGTCACCACGAAGATCGGCGGGGATTACCTCGTCCGCGCCTGCCGCATACGCACTTGCAAGGGCCGACGCATCCTCGGCGCATAGGACCGCCGCGGGAACGACACCGGTGTACGAGTCTTTCTTGAGACGCGCGCACGCCTCGAGCGCCGCGGCGGAGGCAACCCGCGCGTCGAACAGAACAAACCGCGGCCTGCTGCGCAGGGCCATCGCCATCAGCTCGTCTGCCAGAGTCATGCTCGTGAGCGTGACGCTCTGCTGAGACAACCAACCCGTTACGTCCGCCGGCAAGTCCGCGCCCTCGGGCCGATACAGCACGGCGCGTGCAGCCGGCAGATTTGAGCTTGTCTTCACCTATTGATCGAAACTCGACCTAGTAGAAGAAGAAGGTGACGGCAATCGCTGCGTACGCCAGCAGCAGGAACGTCCCTTCCAGCCAGTTGGACTCGTTGTCCCGCATTACCGATGACGCCACTGCCACGGCAAGTGCAACGCTTGCAACCTCGAGCGTCGTGAATGCGAGATCCATTGGTCGTCCCAGCGCGAGCCCGAGAAACACCAGCAGCGGCGCCACAAGCAGCGCGACCTGGATGCTCGACCCAACCGCTATCCCGACAGCGAGGTCCATTCGATTCTTCATCGCCATGAAGACGGCTGAGCTGTGCTCAGCGGCGTTGCCGATGATCGGAATCACGATCAACCCGACGAATATCTGCGACAGGCCGAGAGACTTGACCGCCTCTTCCGTGGACGAGACGAGGAACTCGGACAGCACGCCGATCGTCGCAGCAACGACGACAAGAATCACGAGCGACTTACGGAGTGACCAGTCGGGAGGCGACTCATGGTGTGCCACATCTCCGCCTTCGCTGAAGGCTGCCTTGTGCGTCCACATGGAGTACACCAGAGAGAGCACATAACCGATGATGAGTAGCCCGGAAATCCAGGTCGACATCTGTACAGTGGCTATGCGTGCCGGATCCGGATGTACCGCATGGAAGACCGCGGGGAGCACCAGTCCGATAACTGCCACGACGAGCAGGGTGCTGCTCATCCCCGCAAGATTGGGGTTCACCACCTGAGTCTTGTATTTGAGCCCGCCAGCGAGCTGTGCGGCGCCCAATACCAGCAGCAGATTGCCGATGATCGACCCCGTGATCGATCCTTTTACGAGGTCGACCATACCCGCACGAAGCGCAAAGCCGGCAATGACGAGCTCCGCGAAATTCCCCAGAGTCGCATTCAGGAGACCACCGACTGTCGATCCGGCATGGCCCGCCAGTTGTTCCGTCGCGTTGCCGAGGAGACCGGACAGCGGAACGATTGCCGCGGAGCTCAGCAGGAAAATGACAATCGGCGACGCGTGTAGCACTTCGGCCCCAATCGCCAGTGGAACGAACGCCAAAAGCAGGTAGAGAGATTTCATTTCGAGAACCGGCGCAAGATCAATGAATGCCCGGTGCGTGTGCGGTGAATCCCAAGGTCGTACCGCCGCCGACTTGGTTGCTCAAGCGCATTCGAACGGCGAGGTAAGCATCAACGGCGCTCAGGATGTGGTTCGCGATTATCAAGCCCGCCGTCTGTTCGGCGCGCTTGAACGCGGTGTTGCTGGCGGCGACGGAACGGCGGTACTGCTGAAATCCGTCCGCGGCACCCACCCACGACCATCGCAGATCCGTTGGAACCGCTCGCCTGGTATAGAAGGCGAGGGCCGATTGGAACTCGGGCGACGATGGACCCGGACTCGTCTCCGGATCGCGCCAGTAAGTCTGTCGCGCGAGGAGCCAGATCGACCCGTTGTACGTCGACGCGTCAGATTCGGGGTCGACGTCACCTCCGGCTACTCTGTCATACGCGCCGCTCGCCGCGAACTTCTCCATTCGCTCGTAGTAATCCCAATCGCCGTCCGGCCCGGCGGGATTGAATGCGGACCTCGCAACAGTTCGCGACAGCTCGCGATATCGCGTGCGGAATCTGTCGCCGTCATTCTGCTGCCTCGAGTATCGAACCCAGCCAAGAGCTTCGATGCCGGCATAGATGAAAGCACGGCCGCTCCTCAGGAGAGCCTGCCCGGCGCCGGGGAGAATCGCTGATGCGAGTGTGGCTGTCGTTAGCGAGGGCCCGCGACGGTTCGCCGCTGACTCCGACTCATCCACGGGACGCGAGACGCCGGCACGTGCGATCTCCAGCGATTGAGGGTGCGCGCTGTACGGCAGAAGGACTGCACACGCGACAAACAGGGTTCGGACCGATGGAGGTCGTGCAATTCTTTGCATTCAGAACAAATATCGGAGAGACAGATAGGTCGGAGTCTGACCCGCATCGGCGGAGAGTCCCCCGAAAGTCCGCGCGATGTCGAACATCAGGCGCCCTGCCACGACGCCAAAGCCCAACGCTGTTCGCGCGCCGTTCGCATCATTCGCCACGTACCCACCGCGAAGGTGAATGTTCTTCTCGTAAGCGAGGTCGGCACCGATTCGCGCCGAAGGATGGTCGATGTCCTTGTCCGATACAACGTCGGCCGCGATGCGCAGCTCGGTGTCGGCAACAAGTGCGGCGATGAACGGTAGGCTGTATTCGGCACCGATTTCGATGCGCGTCGGGAGTGGATCAGCCTGCTCACTGTCATTCACCTGGAGTCGAGTTCCAACATTTCGAACGGCCGCGCCAATCGTTAGCTGCGAGTTAGCGGGAACGTCGAACTGTAGTCCGAAATCCACAGCGCTCGAGGTCGCAGAAAATGTCGACACATTCGTGCACTGGCCCGAGCAATCCACCCGGTACTGAAGGCGCTTGTACGTCACGCCGGCATTTACGCGTTTTCCCAGAGCAGCACCATACGTTGCCGCGAACAGAATATTGCGCGGCAATACGACGCCAATCGGGACTCCCCCGGGATCCGTTATCTGCTGGTCGCCAAAGTTGAGAACGTTCACCGAGAGCGCGAGCGCTCCGACGGATGCCGTTGGATAGAGCACGGTGATCGCGTCGCCCGTTGCGGCGATTGTCTGCGAGTGATGAATTCCAATCTCCTTCCTGGTCTGCCGGGCGATCGCAGAAGGGTTCCACCACACAGCCTCGGTTCCCGGTTGATCGGCGACCATTGCCTGCCCCATGCCCACCGAGCGCGCGCCAACCGGCAGCAGGAGAAAAAGCGCACCATCGGTGCTCTGGGCTTCAACGGCCGCAGCCGGAAACACGAGCGCAACGATCAGTCGCGCGGTTTGCCGGAGACAGCGGGCAAGGAGCCGGCGCCAATCGTCGAGGGGGGACTTCATCGCATTACGCCGATATGGCTCGCGCTGAGCGCTACAGCGGCTCGGCCTCGTCGATGAGCATGATCGGGATGTCGTCGCGAATCGGGTAGCGGAGCGAGCATGCGTGGCAGATCAGGCTTTTTTCGGCCTCGCGGTACTCGAGATCGCCCTTGCACTTGGGGCAAACCAGAATTTCCAGAAGTTGTGGATCGAGACTCATGCGCGCTTGTCCTTTGCGATGTGATAGCCGAGCCGCTCGAGCGCGGTTGCGCTCCGGCGCCAGTTAGGGAGAACCTTAACCCACAGATCGAGATACACGCTTTCGCCGACGAACGCTTCCACTTTCTTGCGCGCCGCCTTCCCTACTTCGCGGATGCGGGCGCCATTAGCTCCGATGACGATGCGCTTCTGACTCTCTCGCTCCACGTAGATCACTGCTCGAATGTACACAGGCGAGCGCCCCTCGCGGAACTCCTCGACGCCGCACGCGACACTGTATGGAATCTCGTCATGCAGCTGCTCCAGCACGGTTTCGCGAATGAGCTCCGCAACGAAAAACCGAACTGTCTGCGTACTGATCTCGTCGTCCGGATATAGAAAGGGGCTCTCTGGCAGATGCGAATCGAGCCGCGCGAGCAGCTCGGGCACTCCTTCCCCCGTAACTGCAGAGATGAACGCGGCGTCCGGGTGTTTGTCACCGAGGCGTCGAAGCTCCGGGGGATCGAGACGATCGATCTTGTTCAACACGAGGATGACTGGGGCTTTGGGAGGCTTCTCCAGCCCGGCGACCTCGGCAAGAGGGCGCGGAGAACCAGCAGTGGCGTCGGCGATGTAGGCGATGACATCCGCGTCAGCCAATGCGACGAGCGCCGTCGAACGCATGGATTGTTGAAGCGCGTACGCTGGCTCGAGCAGCCCAGGTGTGTCGAAGACGATCATCTGCGCGTCGGATGTTGTGTGGATTCCGACGATGCGATCGCGAGTTGATTGTGGTTTCCGGCTGGTGATCGCGAGCTTCTGGCCGATGATGCGATTGAGCAGCGTCGATTTGCCGGCATTCGGTGCGCCGGCGACTGTTACAATCCCAGCGCGGGTCGCGGACGGTGCGTCGGTACTTGCGGCCATCGGCTAAGTATAAGGCGAGCCACCGGAGACCGTTGCTTTTCGCCACAGCAGCCAGAGGAGCAAACCGACCAGGATGAAGACCGGAACCGGCGATGGATGAGCTGCGAAGAACGGCGCATAGGCTCCCGACATCTTGCGAAGCACAGTCAGCCAGGGGAGCTCCGGCCCGCTCGTAAAGATTCGCGACAACGCTATGGGAACAACTTCTCGCGTCATCGCAACGCTCCA
The DNA here is from genome assembly GCA_039927215.1 of Gemmatimonadaceae bacterium. Classification (GTDB taxonomy): domain Bacteria; phylum Gemmatimonadota; class Gemmatimonadetes; order Gemmatimonadales; family Gemmatimonadaceae; genus UBA4720. The sequence goes on along the minus strand of JBDSVO010000037.1, from coordinate 5,464 downwards.
CGAGATGACGAAAGTCGGGATAATTAGCGCAAATGCCGCCCATCGTGGCAGGCGAAGGATGACGGGAACCAGTGCAATGAAAAGGAGCGGCGCTGCCGGGACCATGTAGCGGACACCAGTATTGAACTGCATGGCAGCGAACTCCACAGAGCTCGCAAATAGATACAGCGCACCGGTGGCGCCGAAAATCAACGCAAGCTCGCGACGTGTTGGACCACCGTCACGCTCTCGGTTCGGCAGAAAAGGAGCAGCGAACGCGGCGAGAAGCATCGGGCAAAAGACGAACAGCCCGTAACGACCTTCGAAAAGATTTGCAAACAGGAGGCTGGGAGTCGGGATACTGAAGCCATGCCATCCGCGCACGCTGAATTCTGTCGGCGGCATGTATGCCTGTGCGGGAAGCCACGGATTTCCGAACGCGACCAACTGGTAGATCAAGAGCAGCAAGATCGGGCCGGCAGCGCCGACAATCAGCAACGCAGGCCATCGGAACGCCGAGCGCGAGCCGCCTCGCCAGCCTTCCCATGTGGACCAGAGACCGAACGCGAGCGCGAGCGCTACGCCGCTGTAGTCGCAGAGTATGCATAGACCGAGCAACGCCCCGGCGCCTATGAGCCGGGCGTTGGAAGGGTCATTTCCAGCGTCGCGATCGCGGTCTTCCGTCGCATCGACGTCGGGTGGGGCGAGACCGACGAGCAGCACATACGCGCTCAGCACAGCGTGTGTCACAATCGCGTTCTGGTTCAGAAACGCGCTGCGAAAGAAAATCGGTGTCCCGAACGCGTACAGCAGCGAGAGCCACAACGCCTTGCGCTCGTCACGAAGCCGCGCGCGCAGAAAAAAGAACATCACCAGCGCGCCCAGCGCGCCCAGAGGCGCCATCAGACCCGCGTGCATGCTGGCCGCGGCGAGTGCGAGCTTCACATCCAGGCCTCGTCGCCGCGATTCGTTCATGAACGTCGTTCGGTTCGGGCGAGGATCGGCATAAGTTGCCGCCGGCTTCGGCCGCGCAAGCTGAGGCCTCGCCTGGAAAATCGCCGCGATGACCGGATGCGCTACCGCGTACGGAATCGCGCCAAGCATCGACGCGCCCGGATTGCTGTTGATGTACGCGCCCTTTCCCGGAATCAAGAAGAGATCCGGGTGCAGCCCGAGATATTCGTCCACGCGAACGGAAAAATTCTCCCCTAGGGCAATCGCGAGATAGGTCTCGCGTACCACGTTGGACGCGAAGTGGATCGAGTACACGATCCAGACTGTGATGAACAATCGCGCCGCGACGGATAATCTCGGCGACCGCTCGATGCCTCCGGACGATTGGCTCATGGAGAGTTGTCGAATCTACCATCTGTATTCCGTCTCGACACCGGCGGCGACCAGCATCATCTTGTGCTCCCGTGACGGCTATCCTCACAAAACAAGCTCCCGCTTTCGGGGACGAGCCGGCGTCAACGCCACCATCCGGGATAGCCGGGGACAACTCTCGCAGTCCGCTCCTGCATCTGCGTGCCCCCGAGCCTGATCTGTCGCGCGCGAGTTTTGGAGTAATTCTCGTCGTCGTTATCGTCGCAGCATTGATCGTTCGCCTGCACGATCTTGGCGACGGCCTCTGGTATGACGAGATCGACACGCTCGTTCATTACGTACGCCAGCCCCTGGGATACATCGTCGGCACCTTCGACAACAAGAACCAACACGTTCTCTATTCCGTCCTGGCCCATTGGAGCACTGCATCATTCGGCGATAGCGCGTGGGCGCTCAGACTTCCGGCTGCGCTTCTGGGTGTAGCGAGCATTGCGGCGCTTGCGTGGTTCGGAGCAATCGTGACGTCGCGCGCCGAGGCACTCGCGGCATCGGCGCTGCTGGCGTTGTCATACCATCATGTGTGGTTTTCCCAGAACGCTCGTGGCTACACGGGACTGATGCTCGCGACTCTCATCGCGAGCGGCATGCTCGTGAAGATGACAAGCGAGGCGACCCCAAAGCTGCGGCTCGCGGTCGCTTACGCGATAACTATGGGGCTGGCCCTCTACATCCATTTGACTGCGGCTTTGATTGTCGCCGGACACGGTCTCTGGTGGCTCGCGCTGATCATCGCTCGGCGCGAGAGACCAATCTGGCCGACTGCGTGGCTACCATTTGTTGGCTTCGCGCTATCCGCGGTCTTCGCGCTCGTCCTCTACATCCCGGTTCTTTCAAAGCTCCTGCCGACGCTCCTCGCTCCTTCCGTCGGAGGAACAACCGCCGAGTGGCGAAACCCGCTCTGGTTTGTTTCCGAAACAACTCAGGTTCTCGCGCGCGGCCTGCCCGGTGGTTGGCTGACATTTGCTCTCGCGGTAGCTATAGCCGTGGGAGGACTCATTAGCTACGCGCGTCGCAGTCCAGCGATCACGGCCTTGGTGCTGCTGCCGGCGTTCGTGACCGGAACCACCATCCTGGTCGCGGAGCATAATCTCTGGCCGAGATTCTTTTTTTTCGCCGCGGGATTCGGTGCTTTGATCGTGATGCGAGGAATTTTCGTGGTCGCTCGCCTGCTATGGCCTTCGCGAGCGCGCGAGCTTGCGCTTGCAGTCGCCACTCTTGTCGTCCTGGCGAGCGCCAGCACGGTCCCTCGGGCGTGGAATCCAAAACAGGATTATCTCGCTGCCCGCAACTTCGTTGACCGCGCCAGCCGGCCAGGCGATGCCGTCGTCACTGTCGACATGACGGAGGTCCCATTCATCGACATGTACGGTCGCCCGTGGCTCCTCGCGGTCAATCGCGAGCAGCTGGCTTCCATCGAAGCGGCCCATGCGCGGACGTTTGTTCTACTTACCTTTCCGGTGCGCGTGGCCGCAATCAGTCCCGACCTGTGGGCCTACGTGCAGCGTAACTATATCAAGGCCGCCGAATTCCGCGGCACCGTAACCGGCGGCGAGATCATTGTGATGACGACGAGATGATGAGAGAGCTCGACCGAAGCAGCGTCGGAATAGTCGAAGAGATACTCGACCCTCGAGATCGCGTGCTCCAGCACGAGGTCTCGGTTGTGATCCCAGCGTTCGAGGAGGCCGATCACGTTGCGTCGCAGATCAGAAACGTGCGTGAAGTCATGGAGTCCAGCGGGTGGAGGTACGAGATAATTGTCGTCGACGACGGGTCGACTGACGGCACCGGCGAGCAAGCCGCCAAGGCTGAGGCCGGCGCGATTGTGCTGCGTCACCGCCGAAACCGCGGTTACGGTGCGGCGCTCAAGAGCGGCATCCACGCCGCACGTTACGACTGGATTCTCATCACCGACGCCGACGGCACATATCCGCCGTCCGCGATTCCCGAGCTGCTGGCAGCGGCGAAAGGAGTCGACATGGTTGTCGGTGCGCGAACCGGCGCATCGGTCCAGATACCCGTCGAAAGAAGGGCCGCAAAATCGTTCCTGCGTTGGCTTGCCAGCTATCTCGCGGGCACCGACCTGCCCGATCTGAATTCAGGACTGCGTTTGATGCGCAAGGATCTCGTAGCGCGATACGAGCATCTGCTTCCCTCCGGTTTCTCGTTCACAACGACGATCACGCTGGCTGCGGCGTGCAATGACCATCAAGTCGAATACGTCTCGATCGACTACCACACGCGTCTCGGGAAATCGAAGATCCGCCCTCGCCAGGCATACGATTTCACGATCCTGATTCTGCGGACGATCGTTTTCTTCAATCCTCTGAAGGTCTTCATTCCGCTTGGAGTTGTCCTCGCGCTCGCCGGCCTGGCGAAATTCGCGTACGACATCACCCTCAACAATCTCTCCGAGAGCGCGGTACTCGCTCTCCTCGGAGCACTGATCGTGTGGTCGGTCGGGTTGCTCGCCGATCAGAATGCGCGAATAGCATCGCAGCGAAAATGAAGCTCTGGCTCAGGATAGCGGTGAGCGGCGGACTGCTCGCTCTCCTGCTCCTGTTCCTCCCCTGGGACACAGTTCGAGATGCGATTCACCGGCTGCCGCTTTCGTTGTGGCTGGCGGTTCTCGCCGGTTTCCTCGCCGGGCATTTCGTCGGCGTCATCAAATGGCGCATTCTGGTGAATGCGGGTGGGAGCAGGCTGCGAATGTTGGACGCAGTGCGGTGTTATTCAGCTGGGCTGTTCGCGAATCTCTGCCTGCCAAGCATTGTCGGCGGCGATGTTCTGCGCGCAGCACTCGCCGCACGAGCGACAAGAAGTCCGGAAGCCGCTGTCCTCGCCGGAGTTGTTGATCGAACAATCGACGTTGGCACTCTCGGGATTCTGATCGTGATCGGCGGAATCTTTGCGCGAGACGCGCTACCCGGCTGGGGCCGGAGCGCATTCACGACTGTTCTGCTCGTGGTGGGCGTGACGGTCGTGGTTTTTCTCCCGTTACTGGTGAGACGGCCTCTGGCCCGATGGCCGCGACGTTTCCGCCGCCGGATTGGTCGCTCTCTCGTTGCTTTGAGAAGCGTAGCGCGGCGTCCCGGAAGCGCGCTCGCCTCATTGATGCTCTCCCTGATCATTCAATGCTTCTTCGTACTGCTCAATGTCGCGATCGGACGCGCAATTGGAATTGAGGTCCCACTCGCAGTCTGGTTCCTCGTTTGGCCGCTCGCGAAGGTCGCCGGGCTAATGCCGATCAGCCTCGGCGGTCTCGCTGTTCGCGACGCTGCGTTTGCTGCACTGCTTGTTCCCCTGAGAGTTCCGCTGGCAATTGGAGTTCTGGCATCGCTGGTGTGGCAGTCAGTGCTGATTGTCGGCGGTTTGTTCGCCGGTGCCGTGTGGTGGATTATCGCGAGATACGATTCTTCGACAACACCCACCGCGGTCAACACAGTCTCGACCTCATCGCCCGGCTGACGCGATGGACACGCCTCACATAGTGATTCTGGGCGCCGGGCCGGCGGGCGTTGGAGCGGCGTACCAGCTTCGCCGTCAGAACAAGGCGCGCGTCACTGTGATAGAGCAGCAGGCGGTTGTCGGGGGAAATGCAGGAAGCTTCGAGGCGGGCGGGCAACGCCTGGATTATGGAAGCCATCGGCTCCACCCCGCATGTGATCCGAAGATTCTCGCCGACATCCGCGAGCTCCTTGGCAATGATCTACTGGACCGGCCGCGTCACGGGCGAATACGCCTTCGAGGAAAGTGGATCCACTTTCCGCTTGCACCGCTCGATCTGCTTCTGCGACTCGATCGAAGGTTTGCAATCAGCACGCTTCGCGACATGGCGGTCGGCGCAGTGGCACGTCGCAACACGCAGAGTGAAGACACATTCGCATCTGTGTTGTTGGCGTCGCTCGGTCCGACAATCTGCGATGAGTTCTACTTCCCGTACGCACGGAAAATCTGGGGCCGAGAGCCACATGAGCTCTCTGGAATTCAGGCACGTCGCCGCGTTTCCGCCGGCTCATTCGGGAAGCTCATTCGCAAAGTCCTGTCGGGAATTCCCGGCATCAGGTCAGAAGGGACAGGGCGTTTTTTTTACCCGCGC
>JBDSVO010000036.1:0-4544 GCA_039927215.1 Gemmatimonadaceae bacterium | reverse complement strand
CGCGCGTCGCAGACCTGACCCGCGCCTGTGTACCGCAGGGGAAGGTTGTAACGCCGCACCTGCTCGAACCTCATCTGTGCGCGGAGCGCTCTCTTTCTCGCGTCGACGGAATCGCGGCCGGGTGTCTGGGCGATGAGCGATGCAGTCAACGGCGTCGTCTGCGCGAGCGCTGATGGACTCGCCACGCAAAGGGCGAGAATTGCGATTCCGATCTTTCGTCTCGAAGCGATCACAAACTCAGAAAGCTCCCGGCCGCTACCAGTGCGACCTCATCGGTTGAGGCGGCCGCTCAGCCAGACTGTTCCGACATTGCAGTCTCCAACGCATTCCAGGCAAGAAGTGCGCACTTCACCCGGGCGGGAAATCGCGACACCCCACCGAGAGCGCGGAGCGACCCGAGCTTGCCTGTCGCCGCACTATCATCGGCTGGCGTCGCCCCCATTACGAGATCACGAAACGTTCTGCGGAGCTCGGCTATCTCATCCGCTGTTTTTCCTTTCACGAGCTGCGTCATCATTGATGCAGATGCCTGCGAAATAGAGCAACCGCGCCCGGAAAAGCGCACGTCGCTCAGCTTGTCGCCCTCGACTTTCACATGGAGCGCCACTTCGTCGCCGCAGAGCGGGTTTTTCATTATTGCCGAGCGTGTTGCGCCCTCGAGCTCGCCCTTGTTCCTCGGCTTTCTGTAATGATCGAGGATCAGCTCCTGATAGAGAGCCGCTATCTCGGCTGAGCGATCGACTAGTGCCATAGTCTTGGCAAGATAACGTTTGGGACACACGACCCGTTACCCGCTTCCCGTACCTGTTGGCTGCTGCCCGTACGCTGCCGTCCGCTACCCGTTAACAGCCCCATCGGGCTCGAAGATCTCCTCGATCCTCTTCTCGAAAAGACGCGCAATCGCGAAGGCTAGCGGAAGGCTCGGGTCATAGCGTCCCGTCTCAATCGCGTTGACCGTCTGGCGGGAGACACTCAGCCGGTCCGAGAGCTCCGCCTGGCTCCATTCGCGCTCCGCTCGCAGGATCCGGAGCTGGTTCTTCATTGGTAGCGGCGCCTCGCGATCGAGAGACCCCCCAACCAGAAGATCGGGAGGAAATACCACACATGGCGATAGCTCCAGTCATCGGGGTTGAGTGGCATCGCCAGCTGAACCAGGGCGAGAATCATCAGGAGCACCGTCGCCAGCGGAAAAGCGATGGCGAGCGCCTCGAGCTGAATCCGGCGCTCCAGCTCGTCCACCTGCCGCATCGAGCTGATGAACTTCCATATGAATGCAACGAAAGGCACGATCGGGATCAACGCGACTGCCAGGCGCGGCCCTGCCGGTTGCGCGTTGCCCATCCACTCGAGCGCCGCCCGGGCGCCGAAATACGAAACCATCCATATGATGCCCCAAGTGAGAGCTGCCCTGCCAGTTCTAGATTTGTTAGGTGTCGCTCGCTCCACGTTAGCCTCCAAATAAGTTGTGGAGGTAGTGTAAAGGATACTTGTCTCTATGTCAAGAGTCCTTTACATCGTCGGGGAGGCTAAAACTGTCGGCGTCACTACACTAACCAAACACTGACGGAATAGTGGCGGTATGTCGAGCGATCGTCAGACGGCGGCGGGACCGAAAATTCCCTTTGCTTTGAGGACGCCCTCTACGAGCGCGTCGATGTCCGACTCATCGTTGTAAACGTAGAACGACGCGCGTGCAGTCGCAGCGAGATCGAGCCGCCGCATCAGGGGCTGCGCACAATGATGGCCCGCCCGAATGCACACACCATCCCCATCGAGAATCGTCGCGAGATCGTGAGGGTGAACGTCGCCCAGCGTAAAGCTCAGAACGCCGCTCCGCTCGGCAGCCGGCGGGCCGTAGATGCGGATGCCCTCGACCTCCGCGAGGCGACTTTGCGCTGTCGCGAGCAAGGCCCGCTCATGGCGCAGGACCTCGTCCATTCCGATCGCATCGAGGTACTGAGCGGCGGCAGCAAGCCCCACCGCATCGGCTGCGTTCGGAGTTCCCGCCTCGAGTTTGTGCGGCAGCGTGTTCCAGGTGGTCGTCGAGTCGTACACGAACTCGATCATGTCGCCGCCCGTCTGGTACGGCCGCATACTCTCGAAAATCTCGCGCTTTCCGATCAGCCCGCCGATTCCCATGGGGCCGCACATCTTGTGTCCGCTAAACGCGTAAAAATCAACGCCCAGCTCGTCGAACTCGACACGCATGTGAGGAGCGCTTTGCGCGCCATCGATGACGATCAGCGCGTCGCCCTGCCGACGCACGATATCGACGATCTCGCGCACCGGATTCACCGTTCCCAGAGCGTTCGACACGTGACTGAACGCAACAACGCGAGTGCGCGGCGTTAGAAGCGATTCCAATTCATCAAGGTCGATCCTGCCGTCCTCTGTTAGCTCGCAGATCCGGAATTCCGCCCCGCGCTCGATCGCCAGCTGCTGCCACGGGACGAAGTTCGCGTGATGCTCGAGCGCGGTCACGATTACCTGGTCCCCAGGCCCGACGTTTTCACGCCCCCAGGCTGAAGCGACGAGGTTGATCGATTCGGTGGTGCCGCGAGTGAAGATCAGACAATCCGCGTCCGCTACGCCGAGGAATCTGGCGACTGTCTCTCTCGCAGCGCTGTAGCGTTCGGTTGCTGCAACCGAGAGGGCATAAGCTCCTCGATGAGGATTGGCGTAGCTCGTCTCGTAGAACTCGCGTATTGCGTCGAGCACGACGCGCGGCTTCTGTGACGTTGCGGCCGAGTCGAGGTAATGGAGCTCGGGATTGGCGTCGAGGAGCGGAAAATCGGCGCGATGGTTCATTGCTCGACCTCCTCAGCCGGAATCCACGCCTCGGACATCTCATGGCCGTCGCCTGTCCGTCGGCAGCGAGGGCCGACCAGCACCATCCCGTCCTCGATCTTCACTGAGAAAACCGGAAGCGGATCAGTCGCCGGACCCTGACGCACGGCTCCAGACGCGGTATCGAACCGGGCGCCATGCCATGCGCATTGGATTGTCCCATCGGGGAGGACATCGCCGAGTGAAATGGCGAATTCCTGGTGGGTGCAGGTGTCAGACACGGCGGTGATGCGTCCAGCATGCCGGATAAGGCAAACGGGCTCGCCGGTCGATTTCACAACGCCGAATGTCCCTTCATCAGGGACTTCGTCGACGTTCGCAACAGGTTCGAACAACGAATCTTCCAATCCGTACCGTCCAAAAAGTTGGTTCGCAGTTCGCAGTTGGTCCGAACTCCGCAGTGAGTCCGAAGTCCGTAATGGTTGCCTATCCCGACAAATTCACTTAGGATTCAATCTACGCAAGGAAGTGCTGTAACGCCAAGGAGTTAGGATGGGATCGGCAATCGAGACACTGGTCAATCGAGAGTACGCGTACGGCTTCGTAACCGACGTCGAGACGGACACGATTGGACGCGGCCTGAACGAGGACGTGATCCGGGTGATCTCGCAGAAAAAGAACGAGCCCGAGTTCATGCTCGCGTGGCGGCTCAAGGCGTATCGCCGCTGGCTCACGATGAAGGAGCCGCACTGGGCCAACATCCACTACGAGCCCATCGACTACCAGGACTTGAGCTACTACTCAGCCCCCAAGAGCGTCAAGCCGCTGCAGAGTCTTGATGAAGTCGACCCCGAGCTGCTGAGCGCCTACAAGAAGCTTGGCATCTCACTGAATGAGCAGAAGATGCTGGCCGGCGTCGCCGTCGACGCGATCTTCGACAGCGTTTCGGTCGGTACCTCAATGAAGGAAGAGCTGGGCAAGTACGGAATCGTGTTCTGCTCGTTCGGCGAAGCTGTGCAGACACATCCCGAGCTCGTCGAGAAGTACCTCGGCACAGTCGTGCCGCACAGCGACAACTTTTTCGCGGCATTGAACGCCGCGGTCTTCAGCGACGGGTCGTTCTGCTACGTGCCGAAGGGCGTGAAGTGCCCGATGGAGCTGTCCACATACTTCCGTATCAACAGCGCGAACACTGGTCAGTTCGAGCGGACGCTGATCATCGCCGACGAAGGCGCTTCGGTGAGCTATCTCGAGGGGTGCACCGCGCCGAAACGCGACACCAATCAATTGCACGCGGCAGTAGTCGAGCTCATCGCGCTCGACAACGCGTCGGTGAAGTACTCGACGGTGCAGAACTGGTACGCGGGCGACGCGGAGGGGAAGGGAGGGATCTTCAACTTCGTGACGAAGCGCGGGAAGTGTATCGGCGTGAACTCGAAGATCTCATGGACGCAGGTCGAGACGGGCTCGGCAATCACATGGAAGTATCCGAGCGTAATTCTGCAGGGCGACAACTCGACGGGAGAGTTCTACTCGGTGGCGGTGGTGAACAACCACCAGCAGGCCGATACGGGCACGAAGATGATTCACATCGGGAAGAACACGAAGTCAACGATCGTCTCGAAGGGAATCTCGGCGGGCCACGGGAACAACAGCTATCGCGGGCAGGTGAAGGTTCTTCCAAAGGCGACGGGTGCGAGGAACTACACGCAATGCGATTCGATGCTGATCGGAAACCAGTGTGGCGCGCACACGTT
>JBDSVO010000035.1:0-11325 GCA_039927215.1 Gemmatimonadaceae bacterium | reverse complement strand
GCCTGATTCCGGATGTCGAAGTCGTCCCTTTTTTCCGGACTGAGCCGATGCTCGCGCCGCAGGATGCTCTGAATCTCCGCCTGTGCAATCGGAATCTTGTCTTCACTGCTTGCCAGGACGCCGATATTGCTCAGCCGGTCGCTTCCCATCACCCGGAACTGTGCCGTCGAAATCGGAATCAAAACGAAATCATCCGGGTTTCCCCCGAAGCCGCCGGCCTGGCCCTTCGACGCGAGGACGCCGATCACCTCGAACTGCAATCCACCGATCCTGACGTTTTCGCCGAGGAGCCCTTCGGGCGATTGCAATCCGAGATTGTCAATCACCGCGGACCCTACCACAGCTACGCGACGAATTCCCGCTACTTCGGCGTCGTTGAACATGCGCCCGACGGCGAGCTTGTTGTTTCTGATCTCGAGATACTTCGACGTTCCGCCGGTAACCTGCGTCAAAGCGTTGGTGCCGCCATACTGGAACATCAGGCGCTTGTTCATCTCGGGACCCACCATCGCGAAATTCTTCCCGCGTTTCTCGAGTGCTTCAGCATCATTGATGGTGAGCTTTGCGTTGTCGTCGGTCTGTACTCCGAAGCCGCGCGCCGCACCTGGACGTACAGTCAGGAGCGTTGTGCCAAGCGATGCGATGCGTTCGCTGATGGACTGCTGCGCGCCCTTTCCAATCGCGACCATTGCAATCACGGCTGCAACACCGATCACAATGCCGAGCATCGTCAGGAACGAGCGCATCTTGTTAGCCCTGAGCGCACTGAGCGCGACGATGACGATTTCCTTGATGAGCATGAAATCGTTCGCGCCTTTTAGCTTCAGACCCGGAATTTTTTCTCGGATTGCCGTTGCGCCATGAGCATGCTGCGGCGTTGCGGGCCCAATGCTTCTGGCTGGAAGAGTCATATCAGCCGCCACCTCCTCCGCGCTGGCCGCCAGCGCCACCGGCGCCTCCTCTAGCGCCGGCACCGCCAGCGCCTCCGGCGCCACCAGTAGTCGGCGCCCGCTGCATTCCCGGAACGCCCGCCCGGCCACGCACCTGGTTCATGTTCTCCTGCTGTTTGGACTGCAGCACCGCCACGTTCAGTATTGCGACCTGTTCACCTTCCTGAAGCCCACTCAGAACTTCGGAATAGTCGAAATTGCTCACCCCGAGACGCACTACTCGCGGAGTGTACTTCTTGTCCTTGGAAGTGAAGACGAGTCCGCGGCGGCCGCCTTGTCCGCGTCCGAAACCGCCCTGACCCGCTGCTCCGCCAGTCGAACCGGCTGTACCAGCCGTACCGGGCGCAGCACCAGCTCCAGCGCCTGCACCCGCACCCGCACCCGCACCACGCTGCCGGAACGTGCACGCGCGCGCGACAGCGGGGTCCAGACCGATTGCGGAATAAATCTTCTGCGTCTCGGCTTGCATCGCCTGACGGTCGAGCTCACCCGCCTGCATTCGCGTACGCAGCGCCGCAATCTTCGTCGGCACATCGGGATGCTTAGCGATTGTCGCCGTCACCGTCGCACACTGTTGGTCCGTTACCTCCGGAAGATTGAATCCTCCGCGCTGGCCGCCCTGCTGTGCCGCTGCGGTGCTCGCCAGCTCGGCGTTTGGATTCGCGCTGTTGCTGCTCGCCTGTCCGTTCACTCCCTGAGTGCTGCCAACTTGCTGACCACCGCGCCCGCCCTGATTGCGGAGCATAGCGCGAACGGAATCGGGATCGAGGCCGAGCAGCGGCGCAACCACCGCAACCTCATTCGGATTGCGCACCGCATCGTTCGAAACCGCTAGCACGTTCTCACGCCGCTCTACTTCAATCGAGACTTCGCCGTTCATGCCCGGCATTAGAAGCCGCGCCTGATTGTCGATGCTGATAAGCACCGGAAACATCGTCACCGACTGCTGGATGGTCGCCTGCGGCTCGATCTTCTCCACCGTGCCGACGAATGGACGATCGGGGAAAGCGTCTACGGTAACGTTTGCCGTCAAACCTGGCCTGATCTTCCCGATGTCGGTCTCGTTCACGAGTGCGCGCACACGCACTTTCGTAAGGTCCGCCATCTTGATGATCGTCGTGCCGCCGCTCAGTCCGCTCGTGCCGGATGCAATCACCTGCCCTAGAGCAACCGGCTTCTCGATGACCGTGCCGGCTACAGGAGCGCGAACGGTGGCCTCATCGAGAAACTGCGCTCTGATATCGAGCGCGGCCCGATTGCGCAGCACCGACGAATAGGCGTTGGCATACTGCACCTGCGCCGCTTCGCGCTCCACCGCGGTGATGATCCGCTCTTTATAAAGCTCCTCGGACCGATCGCGCGCCTGCTTTGCTACTCGCAGATTGACGTTGGCGGCGTCAAGATCAGCCTTCGCTTGTGCGTATGAATTACGCGTGTCGCGCGTGTCGAGCTGGACGATGAGGTCGCCCGGCTTCACGAAGCTGCCCGTCTCAACCGGCATCGCGACAATCTGGCCGGACGATTTCGCCTTTACCTCGATGACATTGATTGGCTCGACAACCCCCGTAGCCTCGGCCTGCACGACGATTGTCTGACGCGACACCGGCTCCAGTGGAATGGTGAGCTTGTCATCCTTGTTTTTCGAGCAGGCGAGAAGTGTGATTCCCGCCAGCGCGAACAGTGCAGTGCGTTTCAATTGCATCTCCTAGAGGTCGCGTCCGATGAGCGCTTCGAACTGCGCCTTCGCCACGCGATAGTCGTAGCGCGCCCTGATCAGTGCTGTGCGCGCCTGATCGAGCTGCGTCTGCGATGTGAGGACTTCGAGCAGTGTGCTCGCGCCGAGCTCGTACCGTCTCTGCTGCACGCGCAGATCCTCGAGCGCCGCTGACACCGAAGCCGCTTGTATTGCCACTTGCTGCTGTGCTGTCGTCATTTGTCCAAGTGCCTGAACGAGCGTCTGGTGCGCGGCAAACTTCTGGTCGCGCAGCGTGACTTCAGCGTTGTCTTCCGCGACCGATGCGCGCAAAACTGTGACTTCACGGTTCAGGCCGTTGAACAGGGGAAATGAGAGACTGAAGTTGAGACTCTGGTTGTACGCATATCGTTTATCCCCGAGTCCAAAAGCAGGGTCGAGTCCGCTTCCGCCGCGAGAGAAATTCATGTTGACGGTCGGCAGATACGCCGTTTTTGCCGAGCGCGTTGCGGCACGCGCAGATTGGAGTTCGGCTTCGGCCTGCTCGACTGCCGGCGCTCTCTGCACCAGCGGCTCGAGCTCGGCCAGACTCGGGATGACCACTTGCTGATCGAGCGTGTCTGACGGCGTGGCGGTAACTGTGCGCGGCGATGCGACCAGCCGTGTGAGCGTCGCATTCGCGAGACTCAGATTGTTGCGCGCAGTGAGCATCGCAAGCCGCGCGTTGCCGAGCTGAATCACCGATCGAAGTGAATCGGAGGTGATGGCTGCTCCCGCGCGAAGCCGCAGTGATGCGGCGCGCAGCTGCTGATTCGCCTGCTCGATCTGCGCTTGCGCCGCGCTTTCGGATTCACGCGCACCAAGGATGTTGTAGTACTGCTGCTTCACCTGCAGCGCGACCTGATAGCGTTGAGTTACTTCCGTCGCCTCTGCTGCGTGCACGTCGGCCTTCGTCTTCCTGATGTCGAACAGACGGCGTCCACCATCGAACAGCTGAAGACTGGCGTTCATGCCGGTGGAGTAGCTCGCCGGATTACCGGTGAAGGGAACGAGGTTCCCCTGCGTATCGAAGCGGTCGCCTTTCTGGCGCGACGTTCCCGCCGAGAGATTGATCGACGGCAGAAACGCGCTGTACGCCTGCTTGACGCTGAAGTCGGAAGTCTTGATCGCGCCGCGCGCCTGTACAGTTGCCGGTGCGTTCTGCTGGGCGAGCCGAATCGCCTCGGCCAGAGATATAGGAGTCGCGGTGGTATCCAGCGTGACTTGCGCCGAGGATATCACCGGAAAGACAACGAGTGTCGCGATTGCGATTTTGAGCGTGCGTTTCACTCTATGGTTTCCTTTTTCCGGGGCCCATGTCCCATCGTTTGCGTGCCGAGTCACCGCGTTTCCGCGATTCTGCGCGAATCTTGTCGAACTTCACCTGCTGTTCAGGCGTCAGCACGCGCTTGAGCTGCTCGTGCGTGCTGTCGCCAATGACTTTGCCGATCTTCATCAGCGAATCCATCTGCGGCTGGATAGGTGCAAAGAGCTGCCGCATCTGCTTTTCCCGATTCTCCAGAATCGTGTCAAACGCGGCGCGCTGAGGCGGTGTCAAGTCCAGGTCCCTCGACATCCGATCCAGTGGAGAACGCGGACCGTGCCTACTCGGCCGTGAGTGCCCCATTGCGCGCTCAGCCGCATAACCGAGCGCTGCGCCGGCGACGAAGGCGCCGAGCAGGAAAACCAGAGCGTACCACTTAGAGCGCTGCATCGCTGGCTCCCGTCAGTAGGAGAGGACGTACTGTAAGGCTGCATCACGCTGGCCGGACTTGTCCGATGCCATGATGATTTGCGCGGGGGCAGAGAAGACCTCGGGCGAACTGTGTACCACAGATTCGTACGCGACCTGCTCCTCCGTGTCGCCAAAGCGATTGCTCACGACGCCGGCGACAGCGAAGATCGCAACAGCGGCGACAAGTCCGATCTGCGCCCAGCTACCAAGGACCGACAACCATCCCTGATCGCTCTGCCGCAGACCGGTGCTCGCGACGCGCGCCATTATGCGGCGCTCGAGAGTGTTCCAGTACGCGTTTTCCGCATCACCCAATGCGACGGGCGGACGGTACGCGTTGCGACCCGCTCGCACCGTCCGTTCATCGAGCGCGTTGTCACCGCGCGCGCCTCGCTGCTCGGATGGATCGGGAAATTTCAGTTCGTCGGCCATGTGTTAATCCCTCAGGTCCTTCAGTAGCTCGCGAAGCTTCTGCCTCGCGTGATGCAGATCCGATCTCGCCGTTCCGCCCGGAATTCCGAGCATCTCGCCGATTTCGACGTGCGTGTAGCCCTCCATATCGTGCAATACGATCACCGATCTCGGCCGCTCCGGCAGCGCTGCCAGCGCCGCCGTCAACCGCTCACTCAGCTCGGCACTTTCTGCCGGATCTTTGAAGGGCGATCGCAGAGCGTCGCTAAGCTCCTCCGTGTTTCGAACCTTTCGCCGTCGCGTGAGATCGAGTGCTGCATTCGAGACGATCTTGTTGAGCCACGGTCCGAAGCTTTGCGCGGGATCGAATCTGTCGAGCGCCTGGAAAGCGCGGACGAATCCGTCCTGAAGCGCATCTTCGGCGTCTTCATGCACCGTGAGGATCGCGCGGGCCACGAGATAGGCACGTCTCTGATGGAGGCGTACCAGCCCCGAAAACGCTTCCTGATCCCCGGCTTTCGCCGCTCGGACCAGAGCGCTTTCCTCATCAGGAATACGCATCGGCCCCGTTTGTTGTTGGCTTCAATCTGCCCCGTCTGCGTATTCCCATCAGGAATACGAGCCAGAAGAGGGCCATGTTGGGGAAGGGGCGTTCCCCAGAGGGTTAAGGCGCTGGCGGGGGCGGCGGCGCGGGGCCGGGCTTACCGGCTGCGGCCTCTGGCGAGACCGGAATTGGGGCCGTTTCGGTGCCCGGTGTGCTCGCGGGGGCCGTCGCGGCCGCTGCGGGTGCGTGGCCCCCTTCAGCCTCCTTTTTCCCCTCGAAATGGCGGTTTGTCAGCCATACGATGGTCAGCATCAGCAGGAATATCACGGCGCCGGCCATGATCAGGCCGCGAAGAGCCGCGCCGAGGTCGGTGCTCTTGCTCTGGGCCATTCGCTACTCCTTTGCTGCGGAGTCGTCGACTCTGACTTTTGTCATCGAGTCGTTCGGCTTGATGTTTTTCACCACGTCGACGCCCTCCGTAACTTTCCCGAAAACCGTGTGAACACCGTTCAGGTGCCGCGTGTTCTTCTCGTCCAGAACGATAAAGAACTGGCTGCCACCGGTGTTCTTCCCCGCGTGCGCCATCGAGAGCGCTCCAAGCTCGTGCTTGTACGGGTTTCCGGCCGTTTCACAGTCGATTTTGTAACCGGGTCCGCCTGTTCCAATTCGCCGGTCGCCTTCTGGAAGATCGCGTGACAACGGGTCGCCGCCCTGCACGACGAATTCCGGAATGACCCGATGAAATTTCACGCCGTCGTAATAGCCATCGTTCGCGAGCTTTGCGAAGTTGTCGACAGTGTTGGGCGCGGCGTCGTCGTACAGCTCAGCTTTCATCGTTCCGCGATTCGTCTCGATCGTTGCGTGTCGTGTCATTTATGCGGTGCGCTAGAGGGGAAAGTGGGTGAATGATACATCAGACCCGAGCCGACGGGCAGATGTCGTTGAGCACGCATTCGCCGCATCTCGGCAGACGCGCGACGCACACTCTGCGGCCGTGGAAGATCAGAAGATGCGATATCAGCGTCCAATCGTCCCGGGGGATCAGCTTCATCATTATCTGCTCCACTTTCACGGGAACCGTCTCGTTCGTGAACCCGAGCCGAACGACGAGTCGCCCGACGTGTGTGTCGACGACAACGCCCTCATTTGCTCCAAACGCATTGCCCAGCACGACGTTGGCCGTTTTGCGCCCGACGCCCGGGAGACGAACCAGCTCGGCCATCGTGGCTGGTACCTCACCACCGTGAACCTCGACCACAGCCGCTGACATTCCGAGCAGGCTCTTCGTCTTGTTCCGAAAGAAGCCCGTGCTGCGAATCATTTCCTCCAACCGTTCAGCCTCGGCGATGGACAGATCATGCGCGGTTGGGAAAACGCGGAACAGCTCCGGGGTCACCATGTTGACGCGCTTGTCCGTGCATTGCGCGCTCAGGATCGTCGCGATGAGCAGCTGAAGCGGCGTCTCGAAGTCGAGCTCGCAATGCGCGTCGGGGTACTCGCGTTTCAATCGCTGCAGAATCTCGAGCGCATGCGCAGCGAGACGCACGCCTTTCTTTGGTTTTCTCGGTGTGGGCTTTCCTGCCGCGGTTTTGCCCTGCGCGATTTTTCTCAGCGCGACCTCTTCTGTCTCGCGAACGCGACGATGTCGTCCGCTGAACGCGTGTTGAAGACATCGTTGGCGGTGAGCCATGCCTTGCGTCCCATGCCGATTCCGATGTCGACGTTGTCGAGTCCCCGCTGCGAGTGCGCGTCGGGTCCGATCTCGATGGGAACGCCGAGCTCTTTAGCAGTTCGGCAGTGGCGCCAGTCCAGGTCGAGACGATGGGGGTCGCAGTTCAGCTCGATGACGGTTCCCGTATCCGCCGCCTTTTCGATCACCGCTTCGATGTCGATTGCGTACGGCTCACGCGTGAGAAGAAGGCGACCAGTTGGGTGGCCGAGTATCGTGAGGCGAGGATCGTCCATCGCTTTGAGGACGCGGTCGGTCATTGCAGTGCCATCCATGCTGAAGCGCGAATGCACTGAGCCGATGACGTAATCGAACGTGTCGAGTGTTTCATCCGAGTAGTCCACGCGTCCGTCGGCGAGAATATCCGCCTCGATTCCCTTTAGAACGCGGAATTCCTTCGTCCGCGCGTTGATCTCGTCGATCTCCTCGTGCTGTTGCTTCAGCTTGTCGCGCTTGAGACCGCCGGCGTAGAAAGCGGACTCTGAATGATCGGAAACTCCGAGGTAGCTCCAGCCTCGCTCGCGCGCAGCTTCGGCCATCTCTTCGATTGTGTTGCCGCCGTCGGAATACGTAGTGTGGCAGTGGAGTATGCCCGTAATGTCTTCCCACGCGAGCAGTTGAGGAAGATTTCCGGCGGCAGCCGCTTCGATTTCACCGAGGCCTTCTCTTAGCTCGGGAGGAATCTCCGACAACCCCAATGCCGTAAAGAAATCCTTTTCCGTAGCGCATAACTCCACTTTCCCACGGCCGCTGGCAAGCGCGGTATCGGTGATCTTCAGCTTCCTGGTTGTAGCCCATTCTTTCATTTGAGTGACATGGGCGTCGCTGCCCGTGAGATGCCAAATGACGAACCCGGCGTTCGCGGCGGTGGTGCAGGCGATGTCAGCCATGACGTCGTCGACAAATCGAATCGACACCGTGTCTCCCTTCAGCTCAGCCTTCTTGACGCCCGGCATTCCCGCGAACGACTCGGCGACCGAGGTCGGATCAGCGCTACACACAGCCACAATGTCGACGTCGCCGATCGTTTCGTGATGGCGCCGCACAGAACCGGCGACGATTGCCTCGATCACATCGGGATGTTTCTCGACTGTGGTTCTGATAACCTCGGCCTGCACCAGTCCGCGGTGATACAATGATCGCCGCGTTGCATGCTGCGCGAACTCGATGCCCTTGAGAAGTCGCTCAGCTGTCTTGGCACCAAAGCCCTTGAGCTTGGCGAGCCGTCCGTCGATTGCAGCTACCTCGAGGTCATCGAGCGTTTCAATGCCAAGCTCTTCGTAAATGAGATTGATCTTGGTGCCGCCTAGTCCGGGGACGCGGAGGAGATCGAACAGTCCACCGGGTGTCGATTCGCGCAGGCGATTGAGGTAGCTGGATTCGCCGGTCTCGATGAGCTCCTGCACCACAGAGAGTGTTGCGGGTCCAACGCCTTTGGTCTTCTTCAGCTCTCCTGACTTGTAGAGCGGCGTCAGGTCATCGGCGCCCAGCGCGAGGACAGCGCGGGAAGCTTGCTGATAAGCGCGGGAGTTGAAGCGTGGGGCACCGCGGAGCTCGAGCAGAGTTCCGATCTGAGCAAGCACATGCGCGGCTGAACGCGAGTCCATTCTCGCAATATATCAATGCCGCGCTTCGCCCCATGAACGAAGACTATTCCTCGATCCCAGCCTGACCGGGCATCCGATCGATCATCTCATGGAGTTGTTGCTGGATGAGCTCTATCTCCTGGCGCGCACCTTCAGCGTCGAGTAGTCCCTTCCGCATGTTGACCGAGACTCGGTTCATGTACTTGATCTTCATCAGCATCTCGTCCGTCGCCTTGCGGAGCGAAGTGTAGCGGCGCTTGTCGGCGCGGGCGCGGTGGTATCTGCGTGTGAAATCCTCGAGAGTCAGGCGCCGCGCGAACTGAACCGCTTCCTCGACTGTTCTACCGGGAATCGCTCCGTGGTCGGGAATGCCCTGTCCCGTTGTCGGGTCACTGAAGAACAAGCGGCCGATATACTCGATGCCGTCGTAAGCAATGCGGACGGACACGTCGAATGGCTTGCCATCCATTTCGATTGTAGACAAATGCTGCTGGACGATTCCGTAATCGGACATTCTCTACCGTGGTCTCACGTGGGGTCGGTTTCGGCGAGGAAAGCGTCCACTGCGGCGAACAGCTGCTGGGGCTTTTCAACGTACGGCACATGGCCGCAGTCGTCCAGCACGACCAGGCGGGCATTCATCGCCTTCGCCCCCTGTGTAGAGGACTCCAATGGAATCGGATCGTCACGACCGTGCACGATGAGCGTCGGGCACCGGATCTGATCGAGTTTCGGCAGCAGATCGTAATCGCCGAGGCTGTTCCAGACCGAGTCCAGGACCCGCCCGGTGACGCGAAAGGGAGTGAGGTCGCGCGCATTTTCAGGATGGGCGAAGTATCCAGCGACGCCGAGCTCGAAGAGCCGTTGGCGGTAAGCTTCGGGATCGGTCTCACGCAGGTTCGACGCAGTCAGCTCGGCGCGTACGCGCTGAACGTCGAGTGATTGCAGTCGCCTCGAGAACTCAGCTTCGAACTCTTTGCGGTATCGGCGCGCGAGCGGAGCCGGGTCGATAAGAACGAGACGTGCAGGGGCGGGGATAGTCTGGTCGCGCACCGACTCGAGAGAGTAAAGAGCTGCGAGCAATCCGCCCCATGAATAACCGACGATCGATAACGGATCGAGATTGAATTCTCTGACGATGCCTGCGAGGTCGGTGACGTGCGTCTGCCATCCGATTGGATCGTTCCCGTCGACCTTCGACTTTCCTCCGCCGCGCTGGTCGTAGAAGAGAACGTCGTACCGTTCAGCCAAATGAAGCATCTGCGGCAGCATGTAGTCGTGATGCGCCCCAGGTCCACCGTGTAGCACGACGAGCTGCGGAGGTCCTGACTCCGCCGAAGGACCGTAGCACGCCCAGAAGAGCGGTGTCCGGGTCTGAGTCGTGAATCCGGATTCGCGTGGTGGAGGAATCGACTGCGGCATGGTTGATATAGTAGCGCGGGAGTCTGGCTGGTGTGATTTTCCCGCGTGCGCGCCCGGCTGATTCTCGGTCTTCTATTCTTTGCGATCTGTCTCGGGCTCGGTTATCCGGGCGTGAGCCGGTACGATCCCAGGCAGGTCGAGGGACTGGGTGACACCCGCCGGTACGTTGCGATGCTCGAAGGCACCGCAGGCTGGAAGACGCAACAGGAGCTCCGTGTCCTCGTGCCATTTCTGGCGCGACCGATTTATCGCGCCGCGATCGGCAGAGTCGGAACCTGGCGGCCCGAGTTCGTTGCGTTGCTCATCGTCAACAGTGTGTTCGTCGCGTGGGCGGCAGTTCTGCTGGCGGCAATAGGGGAGCGGGTGGGTGGATCGTATGTCATTGGATTGACATCATCGTTCGCATACCTCCTGAGCTTCAACATCGCCAATGTTCAGCTCGCTGGGCTCGTGGATTCTGTCGAGGCGTGGGCGATAATCGCGATGACGTGGGCGTTGCTCAGCAAGCGGTGGGCATTCATTCCTCTCATTGGAATCATCGGAGCCCTCGGAAAGGAAACGAGCATTCCACTCGCGTTCGCTTTCTGCGCGGCGTGGTGTGTAAGGCTCGTGATGACAAAGTCCGCTCCGCGCGAGCTGTATCTTGCAACGGCGGCGCTGCTCGTTTTGCAAATCGCGACCATCACGCTCGTGCGTAGCGCTCAGACAGGAGCGATGCTCCTTCCCTGGGAGCAAGTCACCGCCATCCGACGACTGGGATTCGCCCAGGCGCTAGTCGGATCCGTATTCAATCGCGAGATGCTCTACGCATTCGGTTGGCTGCTTCCACTCGGGCTGTTTCGACTGCGCCGATTGCCGTCGGAATGGCTCATCGCGGCCACTGCGAGTCTACTGGTCGCTCTCGGGATGGGCGTGTGGTTTGGCGTAACAGGGAATGCGAGCCGGCCCGCGTTCAACGCCGTCGGGGCAATGCTCTCGGTTTCGGCCGCGATCCTGCTGGCGGAGCTAAACCATTCCCGTGGTCGGCGCGGAGCAGACAGCGCTTAGCGGGTAGCGTGTGGTTCTCCGTTGCCACCAAACTCGCTGCTGTTACCGCGCAGTAAAATCCGTTTCCGTAGTTATCATCCGGCACGTCTCCGCAATCAGCTCGGCCGACCTGTCAAGATCATCGAGCGATACCATCTCGTTCGGCGAGTGCATGTACCTGTTCGGCACT
>JBDSVO010000034.1:0-17943 GCA_039927215.1 Gemmatimonadaceae bacterium | reverse complement strand
GTGCCGAATCGAGGATGAAGGTGAGCAGCGCGGCAAGCAGCATCAGGAGCGCGGTAACCAGGCGCCCGACGAGTACATAGTGTTTCTCGCTCGCGCCGGGAGTAACGAAGCGGCGGTAGAAATCGTGCACGAGGTACGACGTGCCCCAGTTGAGATGCGTCGAGAGCGTGGACACGTACGCCGCAAGCAGGCCGGCAACCATCAGGCCGAGAAGGCCCGTCGGAAGGAACTTGAGCATGGCGGAGTAGGCCATGTCGTGCCCGATGAGCTTCTGATCGACATACGGGAAGGCTCGTGCGATATCCGATAGTTCCGGGAAGACGAGCATCGACGAAAGCGCGACGATGATCCACGGCCAGGGGCGGAGCGCGTAGTGCGCGAAGTTGAAGAACAGCGTGCCCTTGAGCGCATCGCCCTCCGTTCTGGAGGCGAGCATGCGCTGCGCGATGTAGCTGCCACCGCCGGGCTCGGCGCCCGGATACCACACCGACCACCACTGCACGGTTAGCGGGATGACCATCACGGTGAGCGTGAGCCCCCAGTCGCCGAAGTCGGGCACGAGGTCGAGCGTGCCGGCGGGAATGCGATGGATTAGGCCTGAGAGACCGCCTACTTCGGGCTGGCGCACGGCGAACACCGCGGCGGCTACCGAGCCGGCCATCGCAATGCCGAACTGAATCATGTCGGTGACCATCACCCCCCAGAGCCCCGCCGTCGCCGCGAAGGCGATGTTGAGCAGCGAGCAGATGAGCAGCGTCTGCCACATCGGCCAGCCGAGCATCACGTTGGCGATCTTTACGGCGGCGAGATTCACCGACGCCATGATCACGCAGTTGAAGAAGAGACCGAGATAAATCGACCTGAAGCCGCGGACGAAGGTGGCGGCCCTGCCCGCGTACCGAATCTCATAGAATTCGAGATCGGTGAGCACGCCCGAGCGTCGCCAGAGGCGGGCGTAGAAGAACACCGTCATCATGCCGGTGAGCAGGAACGCCCACCAGAGCCAGTTGTTCGCGACGCCTTTTTCGCGAACGAGATTCGTGACCAGGTTGGGCGTGTCGGTGCTGAAGGTCGTCGCGACCATGGACACGCCGACGAGCCACCACGGTGCGGCGCGGCCCGAGGTGAAGAATTCCGCCGTGCTGCTTCCCGCCCGCTTGGCGAGGAGGATCGCCGGCACGAACGAGACCAGGATCGAGGCGGCGACGATGAGCCAGTCGATCGGTTCGAGATGCATGGTGGATCGGTGTGGGGAGAAATTCTCGGGCGGGCGGGGAATGTACAGCTAGGATCCGATCGTGTCAGCCCTATCGCGGCGGGGCCTTCAGCGTCTGCAGGTCCACACCAGAATCGCTCCGCACGACCGGCCTGATCTCTCCACGTACTGAGGAGGCACTCCGGCCCACAAGCCGTGGATTGCGATTCCTTCTATGTTCGACCGACGAGCCTGCGTGACGTAATCATAACCAACCACCTGTGAATCCCGCCTTGCGGAGCCCCTCGACAATAAACGGGCATTTCTTCATCAGTTCCCAAAGAAATCCCGTGCGGTGGTTTTCGATCATCATCACTGTCGGCCCCTGATCGAGCCCGAAATAGCCTTTGGAGATCCACCCTCGCTCCTTCTGATTCCCACCCCGGAAAGTCGGATTAAAGCTGCACTTGAAGCCGTACTTGCTGGTCATTTCGGGGTATGAAATTCCAACGGGATGGCCGCCACGGCCGAATCGGCGAAGTTACATCTTCATGTCTTTCATCATGTCGTGCCGCATGCTGAGCATGTCGCGGATGTGTTTCGCGTGGTCCTTGGCCAGCCGATCCAGCTCGGCGCTGTTCGCCGACGCCATCCGCCTCAGGTCAGTTCTCATCTGAGCCACCGCTTCATTCCACTTCCGGGGCGGCGTCACCTTCTCCATGCGCATCATCTTCTCGCAGTCCGCGATCAGCTCGTTGGAGATCGACCTGTCTTCGGAAACCAGCCCCTTCAGCTCGGCGCCACCCGCGCTCTCGAGCCGCTTCAGGTGATGCTCGACGCGTTCTGCGAGGGTGTCCGCGTGCATTCCCGCCATTGCGCCTTGTGGCATCGGCCCGGACATCGCACCTGTACCGGTTGCGGCCTCCGACGGTGAGAGTGTTGCCACGGCCGCCGAGTCGGTTGCCGTGCGATCGCCTTTCGAACATGCAGAGAGAGTGGTGGCCAGAGCGATACCAGCCGCGATTCGCGAGATCATAGTTTCTCCTGTTAGCGTTCACTTCGAGCTAGACCGGACGGCCGCGCTCACCGGCGTGATCCCCCGATCCAGCCGAATAGAAACGAGATGAACCCGACTTTGGTTTCCCCGATTGCATAGTTGAGAGCGCTGTACGGCGGGATCGTGCGAGAGGCACATCAGGAAAACCATCTTGCCTCCATCCTTAGCGATGAACTCAGGTGCTACCGTCCCCTCCCCCGCCGCCCACGGGAAACACCGTGACTTGTCGAGGATCGAGTGAAATCGTCAGCTCATCGCCCATCGAAGGAATTTCGCAGCCCGCAGGCAGCATGGCCTCGATCGGGCCAACTCCTGTCGACATGATCACCATACTGTTATCGGGCCGCACACGAATTGCCGAAACGCGCGCAGGAAACCCAGCACCGTCACCGATCCGCACGGCGGCCGGCCTGAAGACGCCGATGGCCGGGCCTGATCGCAGATCTTCGCACACCCCTTCGAGCGTACCGAGCGCCGAGCGAAAACCGCCTCCACCATCGGCGTGACCCGGAATTTCGTTGGCGACGGCGAGGAACCGGGAAACGCTCAGCGACGCGGGCCGCGCGAACAACTCCGACGGAGTGGCGACCTGAGACAGTCGGCCGTCTATCAGCACACCGATCCGGTCTGCGATCAGACCAGCGTCCGCGAAATCGTGAGTGACGAGAACGAACCCGGGACCGTATTGCCCGTGCGCCTCGAGAACTGCTTCCCGTATCTCGTTCTTCAGCGCGAGATCCAGTCCAGCGAACGGTTCGTCAAGAAGAAGCAGACCCGGCCTCGCTACGATCGCCCGCGCGAGCGCAACACGATGCCGCTGACCGCCGCTAAGTGTTCGTGGGATGCGGGCCGCGAATCCAGTGAGTCGCATCGCGTCCAGTGAGCTGGTAACGCGCGCGGCTATCTCGCTCGCGGGCGTCTGCCGAACTCGAAGAGGAAACGCGACGTTCTCGAAAACCGAGAGGTGGGGAAAGAGTACTGGCGATTGATGCATGTACACGGCATTGCGCTTCTCAGTCGGCATCGTGGTGACGTCGCGCCCGGATATGTCGATGCGCCCCTCTACCGGTTCCACGAATCCGGCGATAGCGCGCAGGAGCGAGGTCTTCCCGGCGCCTGACGGGCCCACAAGCACGAAGCGCTCGCCACGTCGCACCTCCAGGTCGATGTCGCGGACAACAACCTCGCGGTCGTAACAAATCGTGATTCCGCTCAGGCGGAGAGCGATGTCGTTCAGGCGACCACAACCTTCAGCCGACGCACCGCCAGTCCGGTCACCGCCAGCAGTAGAAGAGGCGGAATCGTCAGAATGAGACCCGCCGTCGCCGCCAGGTGATCCTGGCCGGCGCTCACGTACGACAGCAGCTCGAGCGGCAGCGTGGTCACGAGCCCCTGACCAATCAGAAGCGTGAGCGGAACCTGAGCCCAGGAAACCAGAAAGCCGAGGGCGAATGCCTCGATCAGGGGCCGGCGCAGAAGCGGAAGCGTCACTCGTCGAAGCACGTCGGCCGGGTTCGCGCCGAGCGACCGCGCTTCATCGTCCGCGCGCCCGTCGTACACCGCAAAAATACCTATGAAGAAAAGCGTGGTGTAACCCAGTGCGGGGACGAAATGGGCGAACAGCACGCCGGCGAAGCTTCCGCCAAGTCCGATGCGAAGCATCGAATATTGCAGCCCGACGGCGAGCGCCAGCGGCGGGACGGTAACCGGAAGAAATACGAGGGAAACGGCGATTCGTCGTTGCCAGCCGCGGAGCCGCGCGATCGTTCGTCCGGCTGCAAAGCCGGCCACCGCTGATGTAAGTCCCGCACCCATTGCAAGGGAGGCGCTCGTCCACAGCGAAGCGCCGAGCACATGACCGGCCCGGCCGGCCATTGCCCAGTTGGCGATGCTCCAGCGCCGGGGCAGAATCGACGGATAGAACCATTCCTCGCTCACCGACAGCGCGATGAGAAACGCGGCTGGAACGACCGCCGATACCACCAGTGCGGTCACGACAGTTCCGCGAACGAGGGCTCGGTTCGGCGTCACTTTACGGCCTCGACGCGGTTGGCGACCCACTCGTGAACTATTACCGCACACACGCTCACCATCGCGGCGATGAGAACCAGAACGTATGCCTCACCTCTTCTCTCAAGCGACGGGTCAGAATGGCTTTCCATTGTAAGCAGCGGCAGGGCGAGCGGAGAGCTCGGCGCGAGCAGGACTGTCGCTTCATAGTTTCCGGCCACGAATGTGAAGACGGCGATCGCCGGCGGCAGCAGCCCGCGCCACAGTGCGGGCAGCGTCGCCACGCGAAACGTCCGGATCGCTCCCGCACCGAGGCTTCGCGCCGTCTCCTCCAGGATGACTCCGCGACTCGCCAGAACAGAGAAAGCGATGAAGACGAGAAACGAGAACTCCTTCACTGTCATGGCGACGATGAGCCCGATTCCCCAGCGATCATATACCAGCGCCGGCATGTCGCCCGGAGATGCGTGGACGCCCGCAGCGTGCGTCAGGCGGGAGAGTATTCCACTCTGGGAAAGAACAAGCACCGCACAGAGAGCGACTACGACGTGCGGAAAAGGCAGCGGGAAAATTGCAAACGTTCGGGCCAGTCGATCGATGCGGCGATCCCCGCGCAGAACGGTTGCAACGACGATAGCGAGAATGAAGGCGAGGGCTGTAGAAGCGAACGCCACCCACAGTGTCCACACGAGACCGCTCCATGTCGCTCTGTCAGCGAGGACATTTCTGACGTGAACGAGCGAGGGGCCGCCGCGACCGGGACCAACAGCGCCTATCGCGCTGAGCACGGTATAGGCGATACCCGCGATGACAGGACTGGCGACGAGAACCGCCGCGAATAATCCGAGTCGTTGCCCCTTCACTTGACGTTCGCGCGAATTCGTGACTTCCAGTCCCGGGACAGTCGCTCGGTGTACTCCGGAGCCACCTCGGGAACTTGGTAGCGCAGCAACGTATCGTGCGGCACCCCGCGCGAATCGTCTGACAGCGCTCGAAACCTGTCCCTCAGCGCCGGCGGCAGCTTCTGCAGGTCGAGAACAGTTCCGTCCGCCCAGACTTCCGGGCGCAGCTTCTCGAGCTGCGCTTCGGGCGAAAGCAGGAGGTTAGCGACAACCATCGCCCCCGCCTGATTGCGGGCGTTGAACGGGATCCCGAGATAGTGAGCGTTGGCAATGCTGCCGTCCCGGAGCACGATGGCTCGCGACGTTGCGGGTAACACGCCCTGGCGGACCTTCGTGATGACCTCGTTCTCATTGTACGACATCGTAAAATCAACCTCGCCATTGGCGAACAACCGGTGAAGATCGGCAACTCCTGCGGGATACGTCTCGCCGCGCCTCCAGAAATACGGACGCACACGGTCGAGCCACGTCCATACCCGCTCACTCCCAGCCTTGTACCGCTCCTCGGTGAAGCCGCCCTGAAGTGGACGCGCGCCTCCGCCCAACGCGTACATCAGCGATTTGAGAAAGGTCGTGCCCGTGAACTGCTGATCGTGTGTGAAGCGTCCCGGGTTCGCACGGATCCAGCGTTCGAGGGCGGGTACGGTGCGCGGCGGCGTCGGTACGCGCGCCGAATCATATATGAGAGTGAACTGGACTCGGCCCCATGGTGATTCCCAGCCGCCGGTCGGCTGCTCGAAGTCGCGCATGACGATGGGCGACAGACTGTCCACGTAGAGCGCGTATGGCAGGCGTTGTGCCCAGGGTCCCCACAGCAGCGACTCCTTGCGCAGGTTGTTGAACGTTTCACCGTTGATCCACACGAGATCCGCCGAGCCGCGCGCGCGCGCGTTGCGTTCGACGATCAGCTGATTCACGATCTCTGGCCCCTGCCCGTCAACCGTATTCAGGGTGACGTCGTATTGCCGGAGCAGTCGAGGAGCTACCCAGCGATCGACGTATTCGTTGATCGACGGGTCGCCGCGCCACATCCGCCACAGCACCGTGCTGCCGCGAGCGCGCGCCTCGATGCTTTCCCAGGCATCATTGCCCGTTACGCGAGGCGACGGTGGCTCGCCGCCGCACGCCCAGCTCGATACGGCCGCCGCCAGCGAAAATGCAGCGGCCACACGACGCATTAGAAAGTATACCGCGCTGAGAACTGAAGCTGCCGCGACGGACCGGCGCTTTGAAACACAATCGGATCGCCAGGCCGGCCTACCTGGGTTCGAGGGCCGCCGCCGGGAATTCCATTCGCGAATCCGGTCACAATGCGGGAGTTGAACAGGTTGAATACGTCGGCGCGCAGCGCCAGGCCGCCGAGCCCGGCGGGCACTCGGTAGTCGAGCCCCGCCGCAATCTGCGTCGCGCTCGGCAATCGCTCACCGTTGCGTGGCACGCCCGGAAACCGGTCGTGATTTCCCACGAATCCGTTGCCGAACACCGCGCCGGAGCCGTCAAGATCGCGAAAGAACGCGATTCTGTTGACCGGAGTTCCCGTCTGGAAGTCAGCGATGCCGGTGACGCGCAGGCGCGTAAGAATTTCATGTACCCCTCGAACCGATACCTTGTGGCGGCGGTCGTTGATCGCGTCGGCCCACTCGGCGTCGAAGTCGTTCGCGTACGATGCGTTGAAGTTGATGTCTTCCGTGTCGTTCCGTGAGCGCGACCAGACCCACGTGACTTCCATTGCCGTCGTCTCGCTTGCCCGCTGCCGCAGGTTCGTCTGCAACCCCGCGTAGCTGCTTCGGCCTCCCGACTCGGTCGTTGTAAGCCGGCGAAACGATCCGGCCGCGGGCGAAGTCGGACGGAAACGATCGCCCGCTTCCGGCGCGAGGTTGACGGAATCAACGGCCGTCCGGGGACGCAGGTTCGGGTTGAGGTCCCACGAGCGGGGAAGGTGATGCGTTCCGATCCATACCGCATCCACCGATAATCCCCAGGATTTTCCATACTGACGCTGGTAGCCGAGCGAGAGCTGGCGACTCTCGGGCTGCTCGAGACCGAGCGCGAACGTCTCCCGGATCTCGCGCGGCGGGAACATTCCCCGCAGGGCTCCAAGCTGGCTCGCTGTATAACCCTCACCGAAGCGCGGCGGAGGGAATTCGTTTCCGCGGAAAGTCACGACAGCGTTCCCGTCGGCTCCGAACTGGACGGCGTCCGAATACACCGCGTACGGAAACTTGCCGGTGTAGATGCCGGCACTGCCGCGCACGACGCTGGCGGGCGTGGCGTACCAGTTGAAGCTTACCCGGGGTTGAATGTTGTCGAGGTCCGGTCTGCTTGCTCCGCGCGAGGTGATGTCGTCGTAATCCCAGCGAAGACCGACGTTGGCGGTCAGCGATGGCGTCACCTTCCAGACATTTTCGATGAACGCCGAATACAGGGCTTGCGTCAGGTTTACGCGTTGAGGGTTGGCGTCGATCGTGAAGCTCAGCACCCTCACATCGGCGGGTACATCGCGGATCGACACAAAACGTCCCGATGGATTGATGTTGCCGTCGTTGATGACAACATAGGCGCCCCGCGGGCTCGTACCGGATGCATCGAGCCGAAACCGGCTCGCTGTCACGTCGCCCCCGACGCGGAGAGAATGGCGACCCGTCACCCGCGTCTCGAATACGTTACGCAGTTGAAGCTGGGTCTCACGCTCGTCGAACACAAAGTTGCTGGATCCGACGACCGCCTCAACCATCAGCGAATCCGGAGAAACGATCGTGACCTGCGGGATTGCGAAGCTGCTCCGTGTTGGCGGAAAGAACCACCGGAACGTGCCGAGCTGGACGGAGAGCGCGTTGCTGGAGCTGCCACCGCGGAGCGCCGTCATGTGGGTGAGCGAATAAATTCCTCCGATTCGCCTTGTCGTTATATCGGCTTCCGGAACGACCGTACCGCCTCCCTGACCGGCTCGACTTACGTCGCTCAGCGCGAAGCGCAGGGTGGATGTCTGCGTCGGCGACCATCCGTGATCGGCGCGCGCGAACAGCTTGTACGTCTCGCGCATCTCGGTGCCGAGGAAACGAGTCTGGGCCGTGGAACCAATGCGGTCTTCGCTTTCGTTGGAGTACTCTGCGGTTGCGAAAACGAAGGTCCGATCCCGCACCAGCGGGCCGCCGATCGTCCCACCCACCTGCGTCCGGCGGAATCCATCGGGGTCGACCCCCGCCGGCGTGAATCGCGGCTCGGCGTCGAAGGGGATGCCGGGCCTGTTGTAGCCGAATACTTCCCCGCTCCACCGTTCGGTGCCGGCCCGTGTCTCAACATTGACGACGCCATTGGAGCTGCGGCCCCAGGCTGGCGAGTACCCGCTGGCGAGAACGCTGAGCCGGCGCATCGCGGCGAGCGGGAACTCGACGCGCGGCCCTCCCAGGAATCCCTCGTTGTTGTCGAGACCATCGACGCTGTACTGAGTGTAGAGCGAGTTCTCTCCGTTGATCGAGAGTGGCGGAGCATCTCCGAAGAAACCAGTCGCCTGAGCCACCCCGGGGATCGTGAACGCAAGCGAGAGGGCGTTGCGCGCATCTGTCGGAAGGCTCTGCAGCTCGGCCCGCTCGACGGAGCCGCCAGTGACGCCGTCTCTTGTATTCAGGAGCGGGCGCTCAGGAGCGGCGATGATGGTGACGGCGTCGAGGGCGAACACCGGTGTGAGGACTACAGTGATTGCGCGCGATGCGCCCGCGGCGATTTGCGGAAGTGTGACTGTCGCGGACTCGAAGCCCGCGGCCGACAGAACGACTATCCCCTCAGTGGAGTGCGGGATCTCAAGCCGGAACCGCCCGCGGGCATCACTTGCGATCTCGATCCGCGACGCGTTCGCGGGCTCGCGCGACGTGAAGACGACCTTTGCTGCGGCCACCGGCTCGCCGTAAGCGGATCGAACCGCGCCGGTAACCGACGCGGCAGTCTGGGCCCCGACGGCACAAGGGAAGGAACCAAGACCCGCGACCACGAGGAGCGCGACTACAGACTGCGCGATGCCCATGCCACTCTCTGAAATATGGTGATCGTTACAAGCACAGCCATCGCCGTGAACAGGCTCGTGACGTGGCCCGGGGCCACCAAAAAAATTACGTATGCGATCGCTGTCTCACTCCCGCCGATCAAACCCTCCGGCATCGTCACCGTCGTCTGCTCGCTCCGGGCGTCGGCTCCCCATCCCCGGCGTTCCAGTATCGCGGAGAGATACATCCACGACGCCGCGTTCACGTAGTACGAGCCAAGCAGAGCGACCAGCGCCCGATACGCATTCTCGTCATACGGCATTCCAAGTACGATCGCCGCCGGAATCGCCGCATACACGACAAAATCCACGAGAATGTCGATATAACCGCCGAAATCGCTTTGACGGTTGTGAGCTCGTGCGACGGCTCCGTCGATACCATCGAGAAATCGGTTGAGGATCCAGAATCCGAGTGCCACCATGTAGTGGGCGCGAAACGCCAGAAGCGCCGCTGCCAAGCCGACGCCGAGACCCAACATCGACACCAGGTTCGGGTGCACGCCCGGCCCGAGCGCACGGGCGAGCGGGTCGAGCGTGCGATCCTTCACCGGTCGCAGCACATTATCGATCATCTGGATCGGTTGAATGGAGTCACTGAGGAGCCCGGTGTTATAACGACGCGAGCCGGAGCGCGGATCCCCGGAGAGCCGGGAGAGAACCGTCTCCGCCTTCGGTGCGTTACCCATACGTCACACACTCACACCCAATCTGGGGAGAATCAGCATGATAATGCGCGAGGGCTCTTTGCTGCTGTTGCGCGTGTCCATCGGAACACTGATGCTGGTGTGGGGCGCCGACAAACTGGTGAACGTCGCGCACGGATTGCTCGTATCGGAGAAGTTCTATCTCGGATTGTTCAGCGCACCGGGACTTCTGAAAGTGTTCGGCGTCTTTCAAATCCTGCTTGGACTTCTCGTCGTGCTGGGCTTGCTTCGGCGGTACAGCTATCCCGTGCTGCTCGCCATCACGACCGCCACGCTCCTTGGCGTCTGGCGGTCGGTGGTCGATCCGCACGGTTGGGTTATCGCGGGAGGCAATGTGCTCTTTTATCCGTCGATCATAATTTTCGCCGGTGTGCTCGTATTGTGGTCGTTCCGGCCGGAAGACAGGCTCTCGATCGACGCACGCCGCGGACAGGGCACTGCGTGAGACGCTGGCTCGCATTCGGGGCCGTCGCCGCGACCGCCATCGCGGTGCTTTTCCTCCTCGGCCGTTTCGCGGCGGAACCACTGAGAAACTTTGCCCTATGGGTCGAGGGACTCGGTCCGTTCGCTCCTGTGGTGTTCATCGCCGGTTACATCATCGCCACCGTGGCGTTCGTGCCCGGGCTGATTCTGACGCTCGCGGCGGGGGCGATTTTCGGCTTGCTGCGCGGAACGATCTACGTTTTCATCGGTGCGACGCTTGGCTCGACCGCGGCGTTTCTCGTCGCACGTTACGTCGCAAGGCCAATCGTAGAAAGAAAGCTTGCCGGGAATGAGAGATTTCAACGCATCGATCGCGCAATAGAAGCCCAGGGCGGCAGGATGGTGCTACTGATGCGGCTTTCGCCCGTCTTCCCGTTCAACGCGCTCAACTACGCGCTCGGCATTTCTAAGGTCGGATTCCTTCCGTACTTGCTCGGTTCAGTCGGCATGATCCCGGGGACACTGCTCTACGTGTACTACGGAAAGCTCGCGGGGGATCTCGCGACGCTCGGCGGTGCCGGAATCCGGCGGGGACCGGAATACTATCTCGTGCTGCTGCTGGGACTGGCTGCCACGGCGGCAGTCGTGGTAATTGGCGCGCGGGCGAGCAGGCGTGCTCTGGGGAGCGCCAATGCAACATGATTCGGCCGAAGCGGTCCGGGTCGGGAACGTGCATCCCCCGGAGTGGGTGAACCCGCAGCCGAAAGACAGATACCATCTCGTGGTTGTCGGCGGCGGCACCGCGGGCCTTGTTACAGCCGCGATTGCCGCCGGACTCGGCGCCAGGACCGCGCTCGTGGAGCGGCACTGGCTGGGGGGCGAATGTCTCAACGTCGGTTGTGTTCCGTCGAAGGCGCTCATTCGATCGGGACGTTCGTGGAACGCAGCGGCCACGGCGCAGGCTCGCTTCGGAGGGCCAGCCGTGAACGGTCACGGTGACTTCGCCTCGGTCATGAAGAGAATGCGCGAGATCCGGGCCGACATGAGCGCCGTTGACAGCGCCGAGCGCTTTCGGTCGCTGGGAGTCGACGTGTTCTTCGGACAAGCGTGCTTCAGGAGCGAAGACCGCGTCGCGGTTGGTGGACAGGACCTCGAATTCCGGCGCGCGGTGATCGCAACCGGCAGCAGGCCGGCAGTACCGCCGATACCGGGGCTCGCAAACGTGAAGTACCTGACCAACGAAACGGTCTTTACGCTGACGGAATGTCCCGGCCGCCTCGTCGTGATCGGCGGCGGTGCGATCGGATCGGAGCTCGCTCAGGCATTTGCGCGATTCGGGAGCAGGGTCACGCTTCTCGAGCGCGATGATCGTATTCTCACGATGGACGATCCCGATGCAGCGAGAGTCGTTACTTCATCTCTCGAGCGCGATGGGGTCGCCGTGTTGACCGGCGTGAGGATCGATCGCGTGCTGGGCGGGGCACAAACCGTCGTCCATTTCACGCGCAACGGTGTGGCGGAGACTGTCGATGCCGATTCGATTCTCGTGGCCGGCGGGCGCGTGCCCAACGTCGAAGGGCTCGGGCTCGAAAACGCCGGCGTTGCATTTGACGACCGCAAAGTGATGACCGACAATCGTCTTCGCACTTCGAGTCGCCGCATCTATGCAGCGGGTGACATCACGGGCCGTGCTCCTTTCACCCACGCGGCGGACGCGCAGGCGCGAATAGTGGTCCGGAATGCGCTATTTTTCGGCCGCGCGAAGGCGGACAAGCTCGCCGTTCCCTGGTGTACCTACACTCAGCCGGAAGTCGCGCACGTCGGCATGTCCTGGGATTCCATAAAGGACGGCGGTGAGCCAACTGAATCACTTACCATCCAGTTTCGCGACGTGGATCGCGCCCGGCTCGATGGCAACGAGGATGGATTCCTTCGCGTGCATGTTCGAAAGGGATCGGATCGGATCGTCGCCGCGACTCTTGTGGCGGAGCGGGCCGGCGACACGATCTCGCAGCTTTCCATGGCGATGACTCAGGGCGTGGGCCTGGCCGCGATCGGCAGGACGATTTTCCCATATCCGACCGAATCCGAAGTGATTCGCAAAGCCGCTGATGCCTTTCAGCGGAAAAAACTGACGCCGCGCGCGGCGCGGCTGCTCCGAACCTGGTTCAAGTATGTCCGCTGACGCCGATCGATCGCTCGGGCGTTCCCGGCCGGCCGGCGCATCCGCGGGCGACGGGGGACGGTTCGCCATCCTTCAGGGAAAGGAGCTCCGCCAGCGGCTTATCGCTCGCGACGAGCAGGCGCTTGTCGAGCTCATCGAGGTGGCGACTCCGTGGCTCCTCGGCGTGACTCACGCAATGCTGAGCGACGAAAGTGACGCTGAAGACGTGGTGATGCAGACTTTTTCGATCGCGTGGAACCGGATTGGAATCTTTCGCGACGACGGGTGGGATCTCCTGCCGTGGCTGCTTCGCATCGCGCGAAACCGCGCCATCGACCGGCTGCGTTCACGACGGCGGCACCAGATGAAAACGAAGCTAATCGAGACGCTGGGTGGCCTCGACGAGCGCGTTACTCCCGCGCCAGAGCCGAACGAGGCGGCGCAGCCGGGATGGCATGTCCACGAGACCGTGAAAGCTGCGATTGGCGCACTTCCCGATGACCAGCGCACCGCGATACGACTCGCCTATTTCCAAGGCCTGACGCAATCCGAGATCGCCGAGCATCTCGCGATTCCGCTCGGTACCGTCAAGACGCGTCTTCGGCTCGCGTTCGACAAACTCCGGGTATCACTCGCAACAGTAAAGGATTGGAACCTATGACCGCACACGACTGGTACATCGAGCATCGCGTGGACTTTGTCGCCCGGACGCTCGACTCCGACGACGAAGCGAGCTTCGCCGATCATGTGCGCCGGTGCGACGAGTGCAAGGCCGCCGTGCAGATCATCGAGCGCGACCTCGCCTGGCTGCCGATGGGCGCTCTGCCCGTACGGCCGCGACCCGGATTTCGGCATCAGATCGTGCGCAACGTTATTGGCGACAGCCGGCCCGCATGGCGCCGATGGGTCGTTCCGACTGCTCTCGCGGCGTCGCTTCTGATCGCGCTGGGTTTGTATGTACCGGAGCGACGCGAGTCCGACCGGCTCGCGAGGGCACTCGCCACTCGAACAGGCGAGCTGATGTCTCTTCGCGATTCGCTTTCCGTGATGCGCCAGGCGGCGCGCGTTCTTCAGGCGAGCATCTCAATGAATGGGCGTGAAGGCGGTTTGCTGATCTTCGCGGATGACGTCTCGCATCGCTGGAACGTGGTGGTCCACGGTCTTCCGCCCGCGCCACCGGGGGAGAGCTACCAGTTCTGGTTCATCTGCGCGGACGGCATGGTCCGAGGGGCCACGATAACATCAGAGCCGGGCAAGCCCGCGTTTCTCACACTGGGAATGCCCGCCCAGGGTGGCACCGTAATGGGAGCCGCGCTGACGATGGAACCGAAATCGAATCGATCTCCCGAGCCACGTGGAAAGGAACTCGCGCACCTGATGCTTTGACTCCGTTACCCGTTACCGTTACCCGTTACCCGTTGACCGCTACCCGTTGCCCGTTGACCGCTACCCGTTGCCCTTCAGACTGAATAATGCGCTTACTGATACTCTCGCTCGTATTGCTGGCGTCCCAGCCTCTGGTCATCCTCGACCTGTCCGGCGCACGGCTCGGCAACGGCGTTCCATCCGGGTGGAAGGTTCGCGCGGTTCGCGGGCAGCGCGCGCCGAGTATCGAGGTGAGGAACGACGGCGAGGGGCCGGTACTCAGAATCCATGGCGCAGGGCGCGCCGCGTGGTTCTACCGCGAGCTATCCCCCGAGGTCGCCGAGGCGGACGGCTCGCTGCGGTGGTCGTGGCGCGTGCTGGACGCGCCCGCGAGCGCGGATCTGCGGAACGAAAAGGTCGACGACTCGCCAATCCGTGTCTTCGTCGTGTTCGGGAAGCCCGGAATATTCGGCAGGTCGGCCCGGATCATCTTCTACACGTTCGGAAATGCTGAACCGTCCGGCTTCGCGCGTGCGAGCTTCGTCTCCGACAAGCTGCACCTGATACGGATCGACGGAGCCGCAGAGCGAACCAGCTGGCGCGAACACACGATTAACCCTTTCGACGATTACAGGCGTATCTGGAAGCGCAAACCGCCCGCGATCACCGCCATCGGCGTGATGCAGGACACCGACCAGACGCGCGCTCAGGCGACAGCGGAGCTCCGCGCGCTCGAATGGATTCCGTCTGGTAGCACATCCGGACGGACCGGGCCGGTGACCGGCACACGAGAACCGTTCGGCTCTCCGTGACGTTATTCAAATACACGCCCGCGGAGAAACCAACAATGCGCCAGCTCGGCCTGATGAGTCTTGTCGTCGCCTCCATCACAAGTGGCGGGTGCAGTTCTGCGACGCCTCCGACGGCGCCGGATGCGATGCTGGTGGAGCCGGAGATGTCACAACCGGCGGCCGGGACCGGTGTCACGGGACTCTGGGTTGGCGTGGGTCACAGCGTCCGCGGATCCGTGCGCTTCAGCGTCAAGAACGGTGTGGCCCGTCTCGACCTCTCGGACGATTTCTCGGTGAGCGCCGTCCCCGGTCCGTTCGTCTACGTCAACACGACGAACAACGCGAATACCGGGCGCCCTCTGCGCGTGTCTGCGCTTGGAAGCAACAGTGGCGCGCAATCCTACGTTTTTCAGCTCCCCGCCGGGGCGGCATACACGTGGGTCCTCATCTGGTGCGACCCATTCAATGTCGCGGTGGCGGAGGCGCAGATTCCGGCGACTCCGTAATGCGTGGCCCTGCCAGTCGCGACACTAACGTATAACCGACATTCCCAAAGGACGCTTATGCTGATCGTGGCTTTCCTGGGAGGAGTCCTTACGATCCTCAGCCCGTGTATCCTGCCGATCGTGCCGCTTGTCTTCTCGCGCGCTGATCGCTCGTTTGCACGGGAGATTGTCCCAATGCTGCTCGGCCTCGCCATCGTCTTCGCGATCGTCGCATCCGTCGCCACCGCAAGCGCGGCCTGGATCATTCAGGCGAGCGTCGCAGGTCGCTACGTGGCCATGGCGATCCTCGCCGTCGTCTCTCTCGCCCTTCTGCTGCCGCGGTTCGCCGACGCCGCCACCCGGCCATTCATGAAAGCCGGCACGAGACTCGATCGCGATGCGGCAACAGCTCCCGGCGTGCTCGGTAACGTTCTTGTAGGATCAGCGGTCGGACTACTATGGGCACCGTGCGCCGGACCCATTCTCGGTCTCGTCATCGCGTCAGCCGCGCTTCGTGGCTCCAGCGTCAGCACCGTCGCCATGTTCGCCGCCTTCGCACTCGGTGCCGCGACATCACTCGGCGTCGCCATTTTCGCTGGCGGCCGTGCGCTTCGTCAGATGAAACGTTATGCCGGAGCCGACAGATGGGTTCGCCGCTCGCTCGGAGCTGCCGCGCTTGCAGGAGTATTTGTCATCGCCATGGGATGGGACCGTGCGCTGTTCGCGCAGGGCGGCATCGCGCAGACCGCTGGAGCGGAGGAAGTGCTGATCAGGAAACTCTCGGGCGCTGAATCAGGATCACTCAAGCCTTCGACCGATCAGGGAAAATCGCTCGAGGAATTCGCCGCTGAAGTGGTGAGCGAAGCCCTGCCCGACGAAGGAGCGGCCCCCGGATTCGAAGGTGGCGGGGTCTGGATCAACTCTTCTCCGCTCGATCTCGCGACACTGCGAGGCAAGGTCGTGATGGTCGACTTCTGGACATTCGCATGTTACAACTGCCTTAACGCTCTTCCCCATATCAAGGCACTCGAAGCGAAGTACCGCGACCGTGGCTTCGTCGTAGTCGGAGTCCATACCCCCGAGCTTCCGCACGAGAAGGTCGAAGCGAACGTCAGAGAGCAGGTCAAGGCGTTGGGCATCGTTTATCCGGTCGTGACCGACAACGGCTACCGCATCTGGAACTCTTTCCAGAATCATTACTGGCCCGCCGCCTACTTCATAGATGCGAATGGCCGCATCCGCTATCACCATTTCGGAGAAGGGAAATACGACGAGCAGGATAAGGTGGTGGCGAAGCTCCTGGCCGAGGCGAGGCGCTAAGAGAGTTTCGTGCTCACCGTGACGCATTACGATTTTCACAATCGCCTTCGCGAGGAAGCTTTCTCGCGCTAGCGGTGCTCGGATTTTTTCTCGGGACCGCAGATCCTCGCACACCCGTCGAGCGCCCGACTGAAGATTCATTTGGCCGACTTGTAGCCCATGGCGATGCTGGCGAAGCGCGCCGCCGACATTGCAAGGCCTTCGCCGACCCTTCATCCCGGTCGCGTGGCTCCGCCCGCTTCACAAGAGACTCGAATTAGCAGATCGAAAGTAGAAAAGAGTGCCGATGTTTCCGCCCATAGGCATGCGCAGATTCATTCGTAACATTGATCATTGCCAGCCTTTCCATTCCACACGCGCGTACACGTATCGCCCGTTGTACCCGAACGGCGATGCCGGAGGGAACGGAAAAATATCGAACCCGTTGTCCTCGCTCATACGGTCAGGATAAACGTCGAACAGATTCCGCCCCCCTACGGAAAGCTTGAGAGTGGTCACCGGCGAATATCCTATTTCCGCGTCGACCAGGCTCTTCGAGCCGTACGTCTGCACGCAGTCCGCACAGTATCCGTACAGCGCCGACGTGTATTTCCCATACGACGAGAGCCGCGCGAGCCCGTTCCACGCGCCGCGCGCGTACTGACCGGTTACCGTATTGCGCCACACCGGCCGCTCTTTCGTCATCGCCAGAAGTCCACCCTCGTCATACTTGCCGATCAGGTCCTCACCAGTGCCGGCAAGCTCGGGCGGAAGCGGGATTGCATCTTCGTTCGGAATGGTCGTTCTCGTGTAGTTGAACGCAGCGTTGATCCCGACTGTCCCGCCGAGGGCACCAACCCGGTACTCACCCGTGACGTCAACTCCGCGAGTGCGTGTATCGATCGCATTCGTGAAGTACTGCGCAGCTTCCGCCCGCGAGCCCGCCGTTCTGAGAATCGAAGCGACGCTGTCGGTGTCCAGGAACCCGGTCAATACAATCCGTCCATCTATGCGGATGAAGAAGACGTCCGCCGTAAATGTGAGGTTCTCAGCCGGCGTTACTGCCAGGCCCGCACTGTAGTTCTGCGACGACTCCGCCTTCAAGGGCTTCGCGCCGAGCGACTTTGCTTCCCTCGAGTTCACCGGGAAGATTCCAATCTCGAACGGAACGGGATTCCCGGTCACCTCATCAGCCTTGAAGTTCGTCACTACGCTCGAGTAGAAGCTCTGATTCAGCGACGGCGCCCGGAATCCAGTACTCGCTGCCGCGCGAAGCGTGACCTGCGTCGCCGGCTGGAAGCGCATCGCTACCTTGCCCGTGACCTTGTTGCCGAAGTCGCTGTAGTTCTCGTACCTCGCCGCGACGTTTGCCAGCAGGCGAGGAACGAGATCGCCTTCCACCTCGGCGTATGCTCCGACATTTGTGCGGTCGGAATCAGTCTCGTCTTCCGGCCGGAATCCCGGGAACACCTGCGATCCCGACGGTGCGATAGAGCCATCCTGCGCGGG
>JBDSVO010000033.1:0-8222 GCA_039927215.1 Gemmatimonadaceae bacterium | reverse complement strand
GTGGTTGCGCCGCTGCTCGGCCTCGATCCCGATTCCGTTCGCGCTATGCTCCGCAATCAGGGCGGGCGCGGTGGTCAGCAAGTTGGCAGCACTCAGGGAGTGAACGGACAGGCTAGCAGCAACGGTGCGAATCCAAACGCCGAGCTGGCGAGCACTGCCGCGGCACAGCAGGGCGGAGCGCAGCAGGGCGGCCAGCGGGGAGGATTCAATCTCCCCGAGGTAACCGACCAGCAGTGCGCGACAGTGACTGCGACAATCGCTAAGCATCCCGATGTGCCGACGAAGATTGCGGCGCTGCGTACGCGAATGCAGGCGGGTGAGCTCGACCGTCAGGCGATGCAGGCCGAGACGCAGAAGATTTATTCCGCAATCGGTCTGGACCCGGCTGTCGCGCGCGCGTGCACGTTCCGGCA
Organism: Gemmatimonadaceae bacterium; assembly: GCA_039927215.1. Taxonomy (GTDB): domain Bacteria; phylum Gemmatimonadota; class Gemmatimonadetes; order Gemmatimonadales; family Gemmatimonadaceae; genus UBA4720. Next base: position 7,809 of record JBDSVO010000033.1, on the reverse strand, counting down.
GCGTGGTGCGGGCGCGGGCGCGGGCGCGGGAGCGGGTGCGGGTGCGGGTGCGGGCGCTGGAGCTGGAGCTGGAGCTGCGCCCGGTGCGGCTGGTACAGCCGGTTCGACTGGCGGAGCAGCGGGTCAGGGCGGTTTCGGACGCGGACAAGGCGGCCGCCGCGGACTCGTCTTCGTCACGAAGGACAAGAAGTACACTCCCAAGGTTGTGCGCCTTGGCGTGAGCAATTTTGACTACTCCGAAGTACTCAGCGGACTTCAGGAAGGTGAGCAGGTCGCGATTCTCAACGTCGCGGTGCTGCAGGCGAGACAGCAGGAGAACATGAACCAGGTACGTGGCCGGGCGGGCGTTCCGGGAATGCAGCGGGCGCCGACTACTGGTGGCGCCGGAGGCGCTGGCGGTGCAGGCGCTAGAGGAGGCGCCGGTGGCGCTGGCGGCCAGCGCGGAGGAGGTGGCGGCTGATATGACTCTTCCAGCCAGAAGCATTGGGCCCGCAACGCCACAGCACGCTCATGGCGCAACGGCGTTCCGAGAAAAAAATCCGGGTCTGAAGCAAAAAGGCGCGAACGATTTCATGCTCATCAAGGAAATCGTCATCGTCGCGCTCAGTGCGCTCAGGGCGAACAAGATGCGCTCGTTCCTGACGATGCTCGGCATTGTGATCGGTGTTGCAGCGGTGATTGCAATGGTCGCGATTGGAAAGGGCGCGCAGCAGTCCATCAGCCAACGCATCGCATCGCTTGGCACAACGCTCCTGACTGTACGTCCAGGCGCGGCGCGCGGCTTCGGAGTACAAACCGACGACAACGCAAAGCTCACAATAAAGGACGCTGAAGCACTCGAGAAACGCGGGAAGAACTTCGCGATGGTGGGACCCGAGATGAACAAGCGCCTGATGTTCCAGTCTGGCAGCACCAACGCTTTGACACAGGTTACCGGTGGAACCTCGAAGTATCTCGAGATCAGAAACAACAAGCTCGCCGTCGGGCGCATGTTCAACGACGCCGAAGTAGCGGGAATTCGTCGCGTGGCTGTTGTAGGGTCCGCGGTGATTGACAATCTCGGATTGCAATCGCCCGAAGGGCTCCTCGGCGAAAACGTCAGGATCGGCGGATTGCAGTTCGAGGTGATAGGCGTGCTCGAGTCGAAGGGCCAGGCCGGCGGCTGGGGTGGGAACCCGGATGATTTCGTTTTGATTCCGATTTCGACGGCACAGTTCCGCGTGATGGGAAGCGACCGGCTGAGCAGTATCGGCGTCCTGGCAAGCAGTGAAGACAAGATTCCGATTGCACAGGCGGAGATTCAGAGCATCCTGCGGCGCGAGCATCGGCTCAGTCCGGAAAAAAGGGACGACTTCGACATCCGGAATCAGGCGGAGTTTCTGACGACGTTCGCCGAGACGACAAAAACGTTCACGTTCCTGCTGGCGGGAATTGCGGCAGTGAGTCTTCTCGTCGGTGGAATCGGAATCATGAACATCATGCTCGTGTCCGTCACCGAAAGGACGCGCGAGATTGGCGTGCGAAAAGCCCTCGGCGCAACGAAGGGCGCGATACTGCTTCAGTTTCTTATCGAAGCGATTGTTCTCTGCCTTCTCGGTGGCATACTGGGGGTCTTTCTCGGCAGCGGGGGCGCGACGCTCCTGAACAAGCTCGGCGGATTCAACACGACCGTTGATCCCGGAGCGGTGGCGCTGGCGTTCCTCTTCTCGGCCGGGGTTGGTGTTCTGTTCGGTGTGTGGCCGGCTCGCCGGGCTGCCTCGCTGGATCCGATCATTGCACTCCGGTACGAGTAGTTCAGTCCGGAGTTAGTCCGGACTCCGTAGTTAGTCCGGACTCCGTAGTTAGTCCGGACTCCGTAGTTAGTCCGCAGTCCGTAGTGGTCTGTTAATGAAACGGGCCCCCGTGCAATGCGCGGGGGCCCGTTTCAAGTTCAGTCAGTTCCCGTTCAGGTGTCGGGGTCGAGCTTCTTCTCTATCTTGCCGAAGTTCTTCTGGATCTTACCCTCGAGCTGTTCCTTTCTTCCCTTGATGTGCTCGCTGGTATTGTCGGTTGCGTCACCGAGGTCCCCGCGAAGACTACCCTTCATTTCCTTCGCCTTTCCCTTGATTTCGTTCTCGGTTCCGCGTGTTTCCAGGTCCTTGTCCATTGTATCCCCCTAAACGTCAGGAATGATTCGGCCGCGATTTGCGGCAGGTACAGGATAAGCAAACGTCATGCCGATACGCTGGTCTGGTTTTGGCCTTTAAAGGCACGTTAATTGACTATTCCTTCGGGTTCTTTGCGCCTGGGGTGGACCGGTTATTCTCTTCAAGAGGCCTTTGAACAATTCTTAGCCACCCCGAAGCTGCTCCACACGGACGCCGTCTCGCGCACTTGACGCTGCTCGCGATCGGTGTCGTCTACGGCGACATCGGCACGAGTCCGCTCTACGCGTTTCGTGAATGCTTCAAGGTCGAGCACGGGCTGGCCCCCGACGCCGCGAATGTCTACGGCATACTCTCGCTCATCGTCTGGTCGCTGATCATTGTCGTCAGCATCAAGTACATCGTCTTCATCCTGAGAGCGGACAATCGCGGGGAGGGCGGAGAGCTGGCGCTGCTCGCGCTCATCCTGCAGGAGCAGCGGCGTGACGGCGATCATCGCCGGCGTGTGATCATCACTGCTTTGGGCCTAATCGGCGCCTCGCTGCTGTATGGCGACGGCGTCATCACTCCGGCGATGTCCGTTCTTGGCGCAACCGAAGGACTGGAGGTTATCACCCCGCGATTCCACGTGTTCGTTGTACCGGTAACGGTAGTGATTTTGTTTTTCCTGTTCATGGTTCAGAAGAAGGGGACGGCCAAAGTCGGGCGGGTGTTCGGACCACTCATGGTCATATGGTTCGTTACGATTGCGATTCTGGGCACCGTGCAGATCATCCGCGAGCCGCACATTCTCGCTGCACTCAATCCGCTCCATGGCATTCATTTCTTCACGCGCCATGGCTTCGGCGGATTCGTCATACTTGGCGCTGTCGTTCTAGCCGTAACAGGCACTGAAGCGTTGTACGCCGACATGGGGCACTTCGGACGGCGACCCATCCGGCTCGCGTGGTTCATACTCGTTTTCCCGGCGCTGCTGCTCAACTATTTCGGGCAGGGAGCGTTGTTGCTTCAGGATCCCGCCGCGGCCGCAAATCCGTTCTACCTGCTCGCTCCCCGCGCGCTGCTCTATCCGATGATCGCGCTGGCCACGGCCGCAGCCGTCATCGCGTCTCAGGCGCTCATCTCCGGCGCGTTCTCCATCACGCAGCAGTGCATCCAGCTTGGCTACTGCCCGCGCATGTCGATCGTCCACACATCGCACACCGAGCATGGACAGATCTACATCCCGTCGGTGAATCGCGCGTTGATGGTAGGATGCCTCCTGATCGTATTCGGATTCCGATCGACCACCGCCCTTGGAGCAGCGTATGGGATCGCCGTCACCGGATCGATGGCGATCACCACCATTCTGTTCGCGACGCTCGCCCGCACGCGCTGGGAATGGAGCTGGCCACAGGTGCTTGCCCTGGCGATCACGTTCCTGATCGTTGATCTGTCGTTCTTTGGATCGAACGCGATAAAGGTCGCGTCCGGCGGCTGGGTTCCTCTCGTAATCGGCGTGATGATCTTCACGCTGATGACCACTTGGAACCGCGGCCGGAAGATCGTGCGGGGGCTTCTCGCCAAAGGCTCCCTGCCGATGGATCTCTTCCTGGCTGACGTCGCGAAACGGAAGCCTTACCGCGCATCCGGAACGGCCGTGTTCATGGCGTCCAATCCTGAAGGCGCGCCACTCGTACTTCTCCATCACCTCAAGCACAACAAAGTGCTGCACGAGCACGTGATCCTGTTGTCTATTCTTTCCGCAAACGTGCCGGAGGTGCCTCAAGCCGAACGACTTACGACTGCCGAGCTGGGTGAAGGATTCTCGAGGGTGACGGCTCGCTTTGGATTCATGGAAAAAGTAGATGTCCCCGCCGTCCTTGCCAGCGCGCGGGAAGTCGGCGTCCTCTCCGACCCGCGCGATACCACGTACTATCTCGGTAGAGAGCGCCTGCTGCCTGTTGGAACCTCCGGTCTCGCGCGGTGGCGGAAGAAGCTGTACATCTTCATGTCGCAGAACTCGGGTACGGTGGCGGAGTACTTCGCCATCCCGCCGAACCGCGTCGTGGAGCTGGGTGCGCAGCTCGAGATGTAGAAAAACCGATTCGGCGGATTCAACGGATCAGGAGCAGAAGTCAGCTGGGAGACAGAGCTGAGTCAGCGCCGGCGCAATCGCTCGATGTCGCGCCGGTCTTTTTTTGTCGGCCGCCCGCTCTCGTACCCGGTGCTCGCGCGCATCGCCCGCACATGTGCAGCCATCGTCTCGCGGGCTTTTTTTGATTCGGCGTCTTCCTCGTAGAGCTCCGCTGCGATTGAAGCCGACCCGCGCTTCTCGGAAACTCCTTTGACTGTGATGAGGTGCTCGTACGGCCCCATCCGCACTCGGATTCTGTCGCCGGCCTGGACGAGCCTGGAGCGCTTCGACCGCTCGCCATTCACTTCGATCTTGCCGGTCTCGATTGCATCGACGGCAAGCGCGCGCGTCTTGTAGAACCGTGCGGCCCAAAGCCACTTGTCCAGTCTTACCTTCTTTGTCTCATCTGGCATAGGTGTTACCTCGAAGCGCCTTCCGCCGGATTTCGTGGTCGCTTTCTCAGAAGTGCCGTATCTTGCAAGTCAATGAGATTGAAGAATCTGCTGCTCTTGCTGAGTCTCGCACCAGCACTGCTCGATGCGCAGGAAGAACCAGCGCCTGGCATTCAGGACAACAGCTTCCTGATCGAAGAAGCCTACAATCAGGAAGCAGGAATCGTTCAGCACATCGGCATCTACCGATCGTATCGCGGTACTTCTGATTTCGAAGCCGGTTTCGCGCAGGAGTGGCCACTCGGCGGAATACGGCATCAGCTCAGTTACGACGTGCCGTTCATTCGCTCAGCGCGAGAGTCGGGCATCGGCGACGTCAGCCTGAATTACCGATATCAGTGGATCGGGAGCGGCCTCACGCAGCTGGCTGTTGCGCCGCGAATCTCCGTCATACTTCCCACCGGGGACTGGAAACGCGGGCGCGGAGCCGGCACAACCGGCGTTGAGTTCTTCGCGCCCATGAGTCACGTGATATCACCGCTTCTGACCCAGCACGTGAACGCGGGTGCAGCATTCTCACCCTCCGCGCGCAACACAGCCGGCGAGAAGGCGAACACCTTCGGAATCACGCTCGGTCACAGCTTTGTCGTGACAGCAAACCCGAATTTCCAGCTGATGCTGGAGACCGTCTACGACGGGACGCAGGAAGTAATCGGGGAGAGCTCCACGGAGTGGATTGATGACCTCGTCATCTCACCGGGATTCCGCACCGCTCTTAATTTCGACTCGGGGCTGCAAATTGTGCCCGGTCTCGCGTTCCCTATCGGCGCCGGTCCAGGCAGTGGTTCCCGCGGCGTCCTTTTGTATCTGAGCTTCGAACACGCTTTCAAGAGGACCGATCAGCGCCGCTAGCCCTTCAGGCGGAAGGCGCAAACGAAACGGAAGCGACCACGAAGAACACAAACAACACGAAGAGTTTCGCGCCAGCGCCGACCTTCAATCGCTCGCCCATTTTTCTCAGGGGTAACTCACCTCGCGATGCGAGGGCGTAACGGCGAGCTGTTCCTACTTAGAAGTTGCGGCTCTTCGTATCCTTTATGTGTTTTTCGTGGTCGCTTCCGTTTCAGCCACTACGGGTGTGGCCCTCCGCGTGTGTCAGATTCGAATCACACGACGCGGGACGACACGGGACGGCGCCAGCATTCGGAGACGCTCGCCCTGCTCGAGATTCCAGCGCGGGAGGCGCTCCAGGTCCATCATCCGCCGCATACGCGGCATCGGAGGCATTGGAGCGAGATGTGCCATCGGCGGCACCGCGGGCATAGCCCCCATGGGCGGCATTGCCGGCATTGCTTCCATGGTCGGCATGTCAGGCATCTCCGGCATCTCAGGCATCTCCATCATGTGGGGCATGTCCGGCATGTCCGGCATGTCCGGCATATCCATCATTTCAGGGAACCCGTTCGTGTAGATGTATGTGCCGCCCGGGAAGCCACTGCCCAGATTGTCAGCTCTCGTTCTCGTCAGATCGGAGGCTCGGCCGGCCGTCACCTGAACATCGCGGACTCTGCCACCCGACCAAACTCGCAAGAGTACGCGCGCTCCCGGTGCGAGCTTGGCTACCTCGCGCTGCAGGCGGCGCGTTGCCAGCTCACTTGCGTAACTGTCCTCCGCATCTGCCGAGGAAACGCGCAGATCAATGCCGTTGATCGAAACAATCCGGTCTCCCTCGATGACGCCCGCATTCTCGGCCGGCCCCTTCGGGGTAACGGAAGACACGAATACGCCGATAGTGTCGCGCCGGGTGCCCGTGGTGCTGATCTGCAAGCCAAGGGCTGCGCGCTTCATGAGGGCGGAATCCAGTCGGGCCCGGGCGTAAACCATCGGTTGTCGGCGACCGAGCTCACCCTCCAGGATCTTTCGGCACTCGACGCGACCTGCGTCGGTCGCGATGCAACGCTCCGCGTCCGGCGTCGAGATTCGCGTCCTGGCCTTAGGCGCGGGAGCCGTCTTGGTGCCCGGCTCTTGTGCAAGAGCGAATTCAGTGCTTAACACCAGTGCGGCGGTGCACGCAATCAGTGAACGACCTTTCATTTATGTCTCCAGATGTCGGGTTTCCACTTTCTATGACATCGGAATACCGTCCAGGGGTTGCCGGTGCTACCCGGCTGGCCTCAATCTACCTATCGATGCCGCCCTCCAATTCAGGTCCAATCACCCTTCCTCCCCGATTTCGCATGGACCGCGAGATCGGCCGCGGCGGAATGGCAGTCGTGTACAGCGCCCACGACGATCACCTCGATCGGCCGGTCGCCATCAAGGTCCTTGCCGAGGAGCTCTCGAACGCCGTCGGAGCAGAGCGGTTCCAACGCGAGATAGCCTTGATGGCGAAGCTCGTTCATCCGGGAATCGTTGCATTGTTCGATTCCGGGGAGGCGGACGGACGGCTTTTCTACGTGATGCCGCTCGTCGGCGGCGAAACCTTGCGTGATCTTCTCGCCCGCGATCGATCGATGACGGTGCACGACGCGGCCGCGTTAGGCGCAGACATCGCCGATGCGCTTGCATACGCGCACGGACTTGGAATAGTTCACCGCGACGTCAAGCCGGAGAACATCTTCAATATCGGCGGGCGCGCGGTGCTTTCCGATTTCGGTATCGCACGCGTCCGTGGCATGGCTGAACAGAGCGTTGGGCTGACCACCGCCGGTACTGTCATAGGAACCGTGAGCTACATGAGCCCCGAGCAGGCCTCGGGCGACACCGAGCTCGATGGCCAGGCGGATCTCTACAGCCTCGGCTGCGTTTTGTACGAGCTGCTCACGGGAGCTCCCCCGTTCGTCGGAAGGACGCCGTTCGTGGTGCTGGCAAAGCACCTGACTGAACCTCCGCGTCCGCTGAAGGATCACGAGGTCGCGATCCCATCGGCGATGGAAGCGATAGTGATGCAGCTTCTCGAAAAGAGTCCAAAGGATCGGCCCGCAGGCGCAGCAGAAGTCGCCAAGGCACTTCGCGGAGTGCTGAACACCAGTGCCGGTGGTGCCGAAACAGTCGACAGGAATTCCGCTTCATTCGCTTCACCGCTCACACCTGCCGACGAGCTTGTAAACAAGGGACGGCAGGCTTGGCGACAGGGTGTACCGGGTGGCACCGGCGC
>JBDSVO010000032.1:0-10739 GCA_039927215.1 Gemmatimonadaceae bacterium | reverse complement strand
GTGATGAGCCCGACTTCGTGCTCACTGAACGCGCAGTTGCCGAGCATCGGATCAAGGACTACGACGCCATCGCAGGCGAGGACCCCGCGACATGGCGCGCCCGGTTCGATCTCTCCAACTGGACAATATTCGCTGCACACAGCGAGGGCCGACAGGTTGGCGGCGCTGTCGTGGTATTTCGCTCACCGGGAGTGGACATGCTGGAAGGCCGCGACGATCTCGCAGTGTTGTGGGACATTCGCGTTGCGCCCGATGTGCGAGGCAAAGGCGTTGGTACGGCGCTGCTCCGTGCTGCTGAATCCGGGGCGGCCGCGAATGGTGCTACGTCAATGAAGGTCGAAACGCAGAACATCAATGTTCCAGCTTGTCGGTTCTATTCACGACACGGATACATTCTTCACGCCGCGATTCCCCGCGCTTATCCGGATTTCCCCGACGAAACTCAGCTGCTCTGGTACAAGGCGCTTCCCTCGACGAATTCACCGGGCAGCTCGAGATAGCTGCTGTATCTCTTCGCCGCCGCGCGCAGCTTTTTGATTTCCGCACCTGTGATCCGGATGAGAGGATTCACCTTGACCGTCACGCCCTTTGGCCTCAAGGTCCGTCGCCATGTGCCAACCAGCTGGCCGTCTACGATGGCAATGCTCGTAAAGAGCGTGTCAGTGCGCGTCTGGACGGCGGACTTCTTCAATCGCTGAGCGAGAGGGCTGCGGTCGCGATACGCGATAAAGAATTCGTCGTAATTGGAAAGGAGGTGCGAGCTCGAGACGAGCTTTCCGGAACCGGCCTCCGCAGCGACCCAGAATACGCGTCCGTCTATGGTGGTCTGCACGAGATCGCGACCAGCCAAATCGATTCCGCGGTTTGCGTCCCCCACCGTAAGGCCCGACCACCACGCGAAATCAGCCGGTGTCGCTGGCCCGCGTGTGGTGAAGTAGATGCGGGTGAGCTTGAGCAATGACTCATCGCGCTCGAGCGGCGATGTGGCGGGCGCCCGCTCGTCGAGAAGCGAATACGTGAACTGCTTCCCCCGGCGAGGCCCGCTGCAGATCAGGCCGTCGAGCTCGGCATCCATCAGGACACGCCCAAGCCGCTGCTCGCCGACAACATTGACGCGGGCCCGTTGGAGAATCTTCACGAGCTCACCCCGAGTGAGCGCTCGCCCGCCAGAGAGTGCGCGCTCCAGCGCTCGAGCGCTACGTCGAAAGACGGAGTCGTCGAGGCCGAGCTGCACATTGTAATACCCCATCACACGTTTTATCCGCGATGCCGTCAATGCAAGCATCCACCGAATGTCTGCCGGCGCGACGAAATGCCACGTCGGCCGCAGAACATGCGTGCGAAGTATCGAGCCGTTTGTCATCGCTGCTTCGACAGTCGCCTCGGTAGCGCCACTTGTCCGCTGGGCCACGGCCCATTTCGCACCGGGATAATCCTGCGCCTGAATCGCACCGAGCCTGGCAACAACATCGCTCGGCGTTGCGAGCCCGGTGCCAAGTAGATGTTGAGTGGCCAGTCGCTGTCGAGCGACGTCCGACAGCTTCACGCAGGCGCTGACGTGAACGAGAGCCTTCGTCCGAACTCCCGGCGAAGCAACAACATGCTGATGGCGAGCTGCACGAACACGGCTCCTACCGAGAGATACCAGATCCAGTGGAGCTGAAATCCGGCCTGGCGTGAAAGAATCACCGCCGGAATCGCGACGAGAATGATTCGAACGCCGGATGCCACGAGTGACGGAACTGTGTTGCCCATCGCCTGGAACATGCTGGATGCAACGAACAGGAGGCCCGAGGGCACGAACGTATAGGAAACGATGCGAAGGTATTCCGTTCCGACCTCGATAACCGCAGGATCCTTCGAGAAAACTCCCACGAGCGCACCTGGCACGAGGTGACAGACGATCGCCCAGAACAGCATGAACACGCCGGCCATCAGGGCACCGTCCTTGAATGTGTCCTTAACGCGCTGCGCCTTTCTCGCGCCAAAGTTCTGGCCGGCGACGGGCGCCACCGAGAACCCCAGTGCGACGATGGGCATGAATCCGGCCTGCACGACACGCATACCGATTCCAAAAGCCGCCTGCGCCGCAGCGCCGAATTGCCGCGTCACGGAGTAGACGATGAATATGTAAACGGCCATGAGGGCAAACTCGAAGCCCGCGGGAAGACCTATGCCGAGCATCTTCCTCCAGAGTCCCCACTGCGGCTTCCAATCGGCGGGAACGAATTGCAGGAACGCGTCCTTCGGCAGGAAATACGTGCCGAGCCAGACGATGCCGATGATGATGGCAATCAATGACGAGATTGCCGCGCCGGCGACGCCGAAAGCTCGGCCCGTGCCCCACCCGAAGATCAGGAACGGCGCAAGGATCATGTTGATCACAACCGTCGCCGACGACACGACCATGCCCGGCTTGAAGTTTCCCACGGCGCGAAGAGCGGACCCCATCGCCACCAGCGCGAATTGCAGCGCCATCGCGGGAATGAACCACAGTAGATACTGGCCCGCGAGCGAAGCAGTTGTCGCGTCGGCACTCATCGCCGCCGAATAAGGCATGCGCACAATCAGGCCGACGATCAGAAACACGATGCCCGTCACCATCGCCAACACCTGCGATTGATTGAAGAGACCGATCGCCTGATCGTGATCCTTTCTGCCGACAGCATGCGAGATGACCGCCGTCGTGCCGACGCCGAGCATCTGCGTCAGAGCCAGGACGATAAATGTCAGATTGCCCGCGATTCCCACCGCCGCGACCGCTTCGGTTCCCAGCCGCCCAACCCAATACAGATCGATCAGAAAGTAGAGTGTCTGAAAAATCATCGTCACAAGCATGAAGCTTGTGGTCTTGAGCAGATGACGGGTGATCGGACCGTTGGTCATGTCCTGCATGCCCCGCGGTCCCTTCGCGGCAGCCGGCGCGGGCGGCGTTCCAACTGTCGCTTCCTCAGCTATCGCGGTCGCTTCTGTGGTCATTGTTCGTCGATCGTCGGGGATTTGTCAGCAGTCGCGCAAGTTAAGCGGAAACCTTGGATCGCAGCAGTTCCGCTGCCCGGAACAGACCACGGCTCTCCGCTCTGTCCGCCGCCGTGTGCCCATCGCCGTTTTTCATCGACGGGTCGGTTCCGTTGGCCAGAAACAGCTCAATGCTCTCCATTGCGCGCGTCTCGTCCTCGGGGAGAAACATGAGAGGTGTGCCGTACTGCTCGCTGCTGACGGTTGCAAGCTGTGGCTCCGTGGCGAGTACCTCCCGGAGCCGTTTGATCTTGCCCGTGAACGTGAGATTCCAGACGTCTCGACTCACGCGTCCAAGAAGCTCGATCATGCGCAGGCTCTGCGAATACACTGCGGCGTCGAGTGGCGTATTCCCCCAGTTTCTCTCGACAGGATCTATTTCCGCGCCGCAGTCGATGAGCAGCTCCCCTACACGCAAAGAATCGTTGTAGGCGGCGATGTGGAGTGGCCGTTGTCCGGTTCCGTCCTCGACATCGGGTGACGTTCCGAGCTCCAGCAGCAATTCGACGACTTCTACACGGTCCCTTTTTGTTGCAGCGAACATCGGAGCGGTTGATCGCAGATACTCGGGATGTGTGGCGAGGATTGACTGTGCTTCATCGCGATCGAGACGAAAGCACGCCGCCGTAAATGCTTCGACACCATCGAGAGAAACCGTAGCGGGCGCCGCTCCATGGCGTACCAGGAGATTGGCCATCTCCGTGAGACCGTTGCGCACCGCCTCGTCGTGGAGGCTGCGCCTGGACATTCTCGGGTCCCGCGCAGGCGCAGCATTGGCGCTCGCGCCGTGCGAAAGGACCCACTCGGCCAGCTCTCGATCATTGTTCTTCAACGCGATGTTCAGAAACCAGCGCGCGCCGGTACCGTAGCCGCCCATGTCGAGCATCGACCACTCGGGGTCGGCCCAGTCCGCTTCGCGCCCGGCCTTCAACGAGTACTCGTGGATCAGCTTCAACAGCCAGAGCACATCACCGTGAAAATGCGTGTTGTAGACCACTTGAATGTCGTACGGCTCGGCGCCGCGTTCGAGCAGCAGTCGAACGAGAGCATAGCGTTGCGGGTGGGGTGGGCGATCCTCTTCGCCCTCTCCGATCACTCCGACCAGTGGAGTGTACCGGCTGTCTCCGGCCATGAAGTACGCGTTTGGATCTGCACCCGCATCGAGCAGAGCGCGCGCGATCGCAACTGCATTGTCATTCGTCGCCTCACGCGGAAGCCGGGTAAAACTGAGATAGAGGAGCGGATCCCATCCCTTGGGTCCAATGTTCCTGAACAAATCTCCCGCGCCGCCGGGCCCGGATCGATCGGGGGTAGCCTCCGAGCTTTTCTCCAACGCTAGCTGGGGCCGTTCCGCGAGCAGGCGCTCGACTTCCGCCAGTTCGCCGCACACCACCGCGGTATGGACGCTGTCGCGCGCGATTTCAGGGTAACGCTCGAGAATTCGCATCGCAGTATGCCGAGCCATGACGTGGGCGGGACCGCCGCGAACGTGATGGTCGGGACACGCGTTCTCCAGAAACCAATGGACGACCTCGGCGCGACTCTTTTCGACGGACGGGTGGGATGTTTCGTGGATTGTGCGCTTGAGCTCGCTCCATCCGGCCAGACCGTGTTCACGCGCGAGCGCATGTTGAACGTCGCGGAGCGTCGGCTCTGGTGGAGCATCGGGGAAAACTCTCTCGAGACGAGAGCGCGCTTCCTTGACATTTGCGCGAAGCTCTTTGAGCCAGCGCTTCGCCTCCCTCTTCAGGTTCTCGAGGGTACTCGCGGGCGTGATTTGCCTGGACATGCCTTCCTCCCGTAGATGCCTGAAGTCCGCTGAGTACAGGCAGGAAGAAGGTTCGACGATGCTGCTGTTGAACCTTACTGGGTGGGGGATTCCCCCTTGCCGCGGACAGGAGGCGACCCAGCTCGCTCTAACCGGAGAATTGGCGAGAAGGATCAAGAAGTCAACCTGGAGACCGGAGACGTGGAGACCGGAGACGATTGTCTCAGGTTGCCCCATGTTGCCGGAGCAATTCGGCGACCTCCGAATGACCGCGCCGTGTGGCCCATGCAAGCGGCGTGGCCCACTGCGGATCGTCGGGGAGGTTCGGCTTGGCGCCGCGGCGCAGGAACAGCTCGACCATCGCAATGTTGCCGAGTTTCGCTGCGGCGCCGAGCGGCGTCGACGAAACGTCCTCGTCGCGCGCGTTGAGATCAGCCCCGTGATCGATGAACAGCTCGGCCATTTCCACATCGGTCGATCTTGCGAGTTGGTGCAACGGCGTGAGGCCGAGCCAGTTTGGCTGATTGGGATTCATGCCTTTCTCAAAGAGGAACTCGGTTAATTCGCGCGTTTTCGCTGGTAATGACACACGCGTCGCGAGATCGGGCTGGTAGTGAAGCATCAGGCGCACGAAAGCATCGTGCCCCTGCCCAGCCGCGTTGCGAAACGCTTCCTCGTCGTCGGCGAGAGCGGGATTAGCCGCAAGAACAGCCGCCGCGGTTTCGAGATCTCCGTAGTGAGCCAGCAAATGCAGCCGGCGCGCGGCACCATGGGAGCAGAGAAGCTCGACCATCTTCTCGTCGGAGTTCATCAGCGCGATGCTCAGCGTGTCGGCGGAGCTCTCGACTTCGACGTTGGGATACGCCCCGTTTTCGAGCAACACCTTGGCGACGTCGAAATGTCGACCGTATACCGCTGAATAAAGAGCTCCACCCCGCGGTGCAATTCCCTCCTCCGGGAGATTGGGATCGGCGCCCCGCTCCAATAAAAGGCGGACGATCTCCAGATGGCCCTTTGCGGCCGCGTTACGAAGTGCTGAGCCGGAGCCGACGTAGTACGTGACATAGTCGTCGAGACGATTGACGCGCGACGGGTCCTCGTGGAGCAGCTCGCTTACGCGCTCGAGATTGCCCATGTGCGCAGCAGTGCAGATGTCGCAGTAGGCGCCACGGTCCAAGAGATGGGTGAGCACTTCCCGAGGCGTCGTGACTGTGGATTCAGGCGCGTGCTGCCAGCCCCGGTAACTGTAGTCGCCATTGAAGAGCTGAACGGGACGCGCACCGTCCGATCGTCTGGCATCGATGTCCGCGCCCCGCTCGAGAAGTTCGTCGATCACATCGAGCTGTCGCGTCATCACTGCCCAATGGATTGGCTGGTTTCCGTTCATGTCTGCTGCGTGCAGGAGCTCGGGCGTCTCGTCTAGCAGACCGCGAATCTTCTGCAGGTCACGCTCGCGGATCGCCGAAGCGACGCTCTCACCTCTGGGCGCCGCATTGGCACCTGCTAATGCAATCTCGAGCAGCTCGAGCATCTCCGTGTGTCCGCGGTCGCGGGCCATGTCGAGGAGCGTGTCGCTTCCCCATGCATTCACCGGGTCAGCGCCGTGCTCGAGCAAAGCGGTGGCAACTGCGACTTGATTCTCGCGCACCGCGAAATACATCGGCCTCCGGTACGCGAATGATCCGCGTACCAGCGACGGGTCTTTGGCCAGGAGCCGCCTGACGCTCGCGACATCCCCAGACATGGAAGCGCAGAACATCTCCCAGACGTCCGTCCCGATGCCCGTTGACCAGAGAAGAGGCTCGTCCTTCTTCAGCTCGTCAGGTCGAAGCATGCTGATGACCTGGAGGAAGCGCGCCTATTGCTCGGAAAGTGGGGTGACGCGACGACTTATTGTCAGTGTTCACCCACTCTATCCCTGATGCGGGATGTCGAGCGACATGGTTCGCCACACGGCGCGCCACGAGCCCTCGCCATCCTCGCTGCGCGAGAACACGAAGGCGTCGTAGCCGGCCGCGCTCTCGACTTTCCCACGGCCAATCCACGTCATCTCCCAATGGTATGACGCAAAGGCGGTGTTACCCACACGTCAATCGTCGGAAGATCTTCCTGATAATCGCTTACGGCCGCGGTTCCCATGAATTCGCGATAGCTATCAACGACCGCTTTGCGCCCTTCGATACGGCCCGAGAAAGCCGGAAGCACCATGACGATGTTCTCGTCGAACAGGTCGGCGAGCTCTTCAAAGCGTCGATTCTGCCACGCTGCACTCACCTTTTGCAGTGCCGCTCGCAGCTCGGCCCGCGCGTGCTCGGTGGTGCGGTGCGGAGTGTAAGCGTTGACGTCCGAAAGCTGCTGACGCCGCTCGTTAGCCATGTCAGAATGGACGCGAAAGAACATTTTGTTGCTTCAAAAGCTGGACCACAAAATGGCAGTACATACCTTAGGCGGAGTCAAATGTTGTGCGTCTGGATGAGCGGGTCCGGCGAAACGGTATCTGCCATGGCTGGCAAGCCTCGTTGGTACTGGACCAATTTATTGGAAATGATTCCTGATGCCCAACAGGAGTGAACAATGGAGACACAGACGCAAACCGCAGCGAACGTCAAGCAGGCCGTTCCGTTTTTCATGGTGGAGGACATGCAGAAGTCCCTTCACTTCTACATGGATGGGCTTGGATTCGAGATCACGCACAGGTGGGAGCCTGACGGCAACCTTCGCTGGTGCTGGATGCGGCTCGGCGACACGGCGTTGATGCTGCAGGAGTTCTCGAAAGAGGGTCATCATTCCGGCAGACCGGAGGGGAAGCTCGGTCAGGGAGTTTCTATCTGTTTCGTGTGCGAGGATGCTCTCGCGATCTATCGCGACGTCAAGTCGCGGGGCATCGACCCCCAGCGTCCGTTTGTCGGCAACGCGATGTGGGTTGTTTCCGTTACTGATCCGGACGGGTACAGGCTGGACTTCGAGAGCTCCACCGATGTGCCTGAGGAGACTGTGCTGTCCGATTAAGCGGAATCTTTTTATTCGGATCTCCTCTGAGGAGGAAGTTCCGCCAGTCGCTAAGACGCGGTTCGCACGAGAGAAACTATTTTCGCGATCTGCTCCGGTTGAGTCAGGCGCGTCGTATCAATCACCACCGCATCCGGCGCTTTCACGCTCTGCGAAGCATCGAGCTCGTCGCGCAATAGAATGCGAGCTGTCTCATCGAACAACTCTTCTTCGGTTGGCTCTCTCCCAGTGCGCTCGAGCAACCTCCGTCGGGCACGCTCCTCCGGTTCGGCAAAGAGAAACACCTTGAGCTTTGCATCGGGGAACACGACCGTCCCAATGTCGCGGCCGTCGACAACGACGTCGTAGTCTTTTGCAGTGGCACGGACCTGACCGTTCACCCACTCGCGAACGCGCGGCATCTTCGCTACCAGCGAAACCCGATGCGTCACTGCTTCACCACGCATTTCGTCGTCGGCAGGACGATCATTCAACAGCGGCACGAATCCGAAGTCGACAGGAGCCAATGTCACCGCACGCGCCGCGTCGAGCACTGAATCCTCCGACCATGTCGCCGTGTCAGTATCGCGCCGCAGACGGGCGGCAGTCGCTGCGCGGTACAGTGAGCCGGAATCGACGTGCCGGAAACCGAGCTCGCGAGCTACCGCCTTCGCCGTGGACGATTTGCCCGACGCAGCCGGACCATCGATTGCGATTGCCGTTTTCGAGCTACTCATCGCCCGCAAATATGTCGATGACGCAACACGCTACGTGACGAGCGTAGCGACATCGTTCCAGAAATCGGGATAAGAGATACCAACGCATTCGCGATCATCCACTTCGATGTCGTTTCCGTCGACCCATCCGATCAACCCAAACGCCATCGCAATGCGATGGTCGCCCTGAGTCGACACCCTGCCGCGCAACGGCCGGCGCCCTCCCGAGATCCTGAACCCGTCGCGCTTTTCCTCCGCCTGAGCTCCAATCGCGTTGAGATTTGAGACGACCGTGGAAATGCGATCGCTCTCCTTGACCCGCAGCTCCTCAGCCCCCGAAACATCGAGGTCGACTCCGCTCGCCGCTGCCACGCACGCCAGCAGCGGCAATTCGTCGATCATCGAGGGCACCTCGTCTGCCCCGACCCGAATTCCGTGCAATTTTTTTGGGGCGACAACCACAGTCGCTGTCTCCTCTCCAGCTACTGTTCGCTTCTCGATGAAGCGGACTTGTGCGCCCATACGCCCGAGCGCAGTCAGAAATCCAATCCGCGTCGGATTCACACACACTTGCGGGATACGCACTTCTCCCTCGTCTGCGAGCGCCCCGAGCGCGGCGAGATATGCAGCCGAGGATGGATCCGAAGGGACCCTCATTGTGAGCGGCTCGATCTCGGCGACCGGCGTGAGCGTCACGCTTGTCTCGGTAATAGTGAGCGGTACGCCAAGCGACGCGAGCATTCTCTCGGTATGGTCGCGCGACCGCCGAACTTCGCGCACAGTGACGCTGACTCCAGCGAGCAGGCCGGCGAACAGAATTGCACTCTTCGTCTGCGCGCTCGATGCGCGCGTATTCCACGCAATGCCGGAGAGATCGCCGCCGAAAACTGTCATCGGCAGTCCGTCGTCGCGCTCGAACTCGATGCGCGCGCCCATCGCAGTCAGCGGCTCGGACACTCGTCTCATTGGCCGGCGGCTCAGGCTTGGATCGCCCTCGAAGCGCGAGGCGAAAGGGCACGCAGCGGCGACTCCCGCGAGAAGTCTCGCCGTGGTCCCGCTGTTCCCACACTGCAGCGCCAGGCCTGGCTCGCGAAACCCACCGAACCCAACGCCTTCGATCGCAAGCTCGTCCGCAAACGTTGGAATCGAAACGCCGAGCATGCGCAGCACGCTCGCTGTCGATTCAACGTCGGCCGAATGAAGCAGATTTGTGATGTGCGACCGGCCGCTCGCGATTGATGCACAAATCAGCGCGCGGTGTGAGATCGATTTATCACCCGGCACCCGGACGGTGCCGCGAGCTTTCATCGCAGCCAGCTCTCCAGCGCCGTCGCATGATCGGTCTTCTCGTCCCGGTATTTCACGATAACCGGTGTCTGCAGGGAAAGCCGCTCCTCCTCTCCCCAGCCGCCCTTAATGCGGCGCGCGCCGGGCACGACTACCGCTCCGGAGGGAATTTCGAGCGAGTGTCCGACATCAGCGCGGTAGATCTGCTCCCGCACGAGGTCATAGACGGGTGTACCGCGTGTGAGCACAACACCGGCGCCTATCACCGCGCGCGAGCGCACAACCGTACCTTCGTAGACGCCACAGTTTCCACCGATGATGACGTCATCCTCGATCACCACGGGCACCGCGTTCACCGGCTCGAGCACTCCCCCGATTTGCGCCGCCGCGCTGAGATGCACCCGCTCACCGATCTGCGCGCACGAACCCACGAGCGCGTGCGAATCCACCATTGTGCCGGCACCGACGTAAGCGCCGACATTGATGTACATGGGCGGCATGCACACGACGCCGGGCGAGACGTAAGTACCACGACGAATCGAAGAGCCGCCGGGTACCACGCGAACACTGTCCGAAAGAGTCAGCTCGCGCAGCGGAAAGATGTCCTTGTCGAAAAAACTGAACGCGGCGCTCTGCGAGCCCGGCACTTCGTCCGGTGACATGTCGATCAGCTTTCCGATGCGGAAGCCGAGAAGAATGCCTCGTTTTACCCATGGAACGGCTGACCAGTTACCGTTCTCATCACGCCGCGCAGAGCGAACCTCTCCGCGCTCGAGCAGTTGAAGCAGCTCCTCGACGGCGAGACGCGCATCGTCCGACCCTTCCGCCGCCGGCGCAGATGCGGCGGCCTCGATGCGTTGCTCGAGAGACTCGAGTGCTGCTGACTCCGTGTCACCCACGGGTGTGGGACTCACTCTTTGGCGAGCGCGCCAACGGCCTCGAGGCTCGACCTCAAAAGCTTG
>JBDSVO010000031.1:0-6059 GCA_039927215.1 Gemmatimonadaceae bacterium | reverse complement strand
AGTGCCACAAGCGACTCGAGCGCGAGCACAGCGGGCACGAGAAACGACGACCACCGGGGGATGTCGCGGAGCTGATCCTCCGCCATCTCGTTCAACCGCTGTATCGCCGGCGAGCTGTCGACCTTCCGCTTCCACGGCTCGGTGGAAGCCCCGAGGCGGATCTGCGCGATAGACTGGTCGTTCCTGCGCTCGTATTCGGCGGCCATCGTCCCGGCGACGCGAGTCGGCCCGCCTGGTGAGAGGAGGATGAGCACGAATGCCAGGCCGGCAGCAACAGCGAGCGTTGAAAGCGCGCGCGCGATAAAAGGCCGTGTCGTGCCGAAGAGGCTGACGAGTCCGAAGCTCGCGGCTAGCAGCAGAGTCCAGCCTCGAGCCAGCGCGCCATAGCTGTTCACGTTTGTGATCGTCCACCCGCGCGCGACGGACGCGCCGTCGCCCGCAGTCGATGCGGCCGGCCACGCGATCAATGCAGTCGCGAGCACGAGCCAGATAACAGCGAGCGAAGCTTTCCCGCCCTGGCGCCACCCAACGATCATGCATGAGGCGACGACGGCGACGAGGAGCATCGCCGTCTGCTCGATTGGGAGCATCACTCGCAGCTGCGGAATGAGCGGAACCGCGAGAAAGAGCAAGAGCCCGAACGCCAGGCGGCGCCAGGTCCATTTCCGCGGTGGTGCCGCAGCGGTCGCGGCGGGTGCGGTCATCCTAGGCGGTATGCCCCTTCAGGTACGGGATAAGGGCGAGGTAGCGCGCCCGCTTGATTGCCGTCGACAGTTGACGCTGATGACGCGCGCACGTACCGCTCAGTCGGCTCGGCAGAATCTTTCCCTGATCGGTGATGAATCGGCCGAGCGTCCGGTCGTCCTTGTAGTCGATCCAACGGACACGTCCCTCGCAGAAGGGACAGCTTTTCTGTGGTCGTCGCATGATTGTCAGTCCTCGTCGTCGTCGTCATCATCGCGCCGGGCTGCAGCCAGGGCGATGTCTTCTTCGCTCATTGCGGGAGCGCCCACCTCGTGCTCGTGCACGGTGATGAGGTAGCGGATGAGTCCGTCATCGAGGCGCAGCGCGCGCTCGTATTCGGGAAGCACCTGCGGTTCCGCGGCGAAGCGGGAGACGACGTAGTAGCCGTTCTCGCGGGGACCAATCGAGTAGGCGAGCTGGCGCCGGCCCCAATGGTTTACTTCGGGCTGCTCCGACGCGCTGAGCAATCCGTGAAAGCGTGTGATCTTGTCGTTGATGGCGGCATCTTCGAGTGTGGAGTCGAAGATGTAGACCGCCTCGTAGTTCCGAGACATCGGTGGGCAATCCTCCTTATGGTCCTGTTTCCGCCCCCCGCTGGTTGCCGGCGCGGGAGGAAGGTATGAAGGCCAATAGCATGGCCGTTGTAGTCAGAGTCTAAAGCTATCGGGTTGGTGCAGGGGAGGGTAGGCGAAAACTTCGGATTGCGAACTGCGTTCGGCCTCTCACGGGCACTTCGCAGGCACTGGCAAAGCATCCGAGCAGCCGTTCGCATTCGGCGGCTCGACGACCACGAAGCGAACGAGCGACGGACTGTTCATGAAGCTTAGTACCAGTGCCCGCGTGCAGCGCTGACTGCTGTGAACGGGCGACGCTACGCCTTGCGGAACCAGGGAATGAACCGGCTCGTCGTGCGCTGATATTCGCGGTATAAGTCGCCTTTGCTGCGCAGCGCGTACTCCTCGGTCAACGGGATGCCGGTGACCTTAAGCAGGAAGTACAACATGAGCAGCGGACAGGCGATAGTGATCCATCCGTACGGTGATCCTAACGCGGCGACGAAAAAGCCCCACCAAACCAGCGATTCGAAGAAGTAGTTCGGGTGGCGCGAATATCGCCAGAGCCCGGCCTCACACACCGCACCCCGATTCGCGGCGTCGCGTTTGAAGGCCTGCATCTGCAGGTCAGCAATCGCCTCGCCAAGCACGCCGAAGGCGGCGAGCGCGAGCCCGGCAACTTCGGTAATCGCCAATGCCGGAGCCTGATTGAACGAGGCAAGCAAAAACGGCACGGAGAACACCGCGACCAGCACGGCCTGCAGCTCGAAAAAAACCAGGAATCCGAGCGGGCCGGACCAACGAAGGCGCAGCGAGCCATACCGTGCGTCCTCCGCGGGATGATGCCGGATCACGCGAACCAGGATGTACGTGCCAAGACGAAGGCTCCATGCCGTGCCGATCGCCGCGAAGAGCCACTTCCGCGGTCCGATTCCAGGACCGGCGTATGCGTACAACGGAGCGAGGATCGCCACACCGTAAGAGAACGCCACATCGAGCAGGCCGTAATTCCTGATGCGCACGCTGATCGCCCAGGTTACCGCGAAATAGCCGGCTGCAATCGCGAGGCCCGCGGCGAAGAAGGCAATCATCGCGCGATCAACGGCGTTCGGTGCATCCGCCTGGCCAGCCTGCGGATGGGCGTGCGCAGCGTAAAGTAGAACGCGGCTGCGAGGACTGGCGCGAGCAGGCACCACACAACGATCCCCGCCACGGCAATCAGTCCGAAGTCACCAAAGAACTTCGCCGTGTCGTCACGAAACCGCTCGACAAGCATCGGAATGGACAGCGGCAGGTGCGGACGTCCAAACAGCGTTTCGCCTGCCCGGTAGAACGGGAGGAGGGTGAGCAGCTGCGCCGGGTAGACGAAGTAGTTCACCAGCTGGATGATTGGCTGGTTGAGCCGCAGCCACGCCGCTGCGATCCCGCACAGCAGCGTAGTTGCGCCAAGGATTGGAAAGATGCCCAGCACGATCCCGAGGGCGATGGTGAGCGCGATCGTTTCGGGCGTGGTACCCTGCCGCAGCTGGCCCGCGATTGGCGCGATAATGCGGCGCCTCCAGAAGGAGGCTCGTGGGGATGTCACTGGCGCCGTGTTGAAGGTCATCAGGCCAGTCACCAGTTGTGGTGCAAAGTCCGGTTGTTGGGTCGCGTGTAGACCGCCTGCACGACGCTGATGTTCCGGGTAGCGAAGGCGGCTTCGCAATACTGAAGATAGTAGTTCCACTTGCGGACGAACCGCTCGTCAAAGCCGAGCGCGCGCACGCCGCCAAGGTGCGCATTGAACCGCTCCCACCAGACATGAAGTGTCCGCGCGTAGCTGGCGCCGATGTCCTCGAGGTCGTGAAGAAACAAATCGCCGGTCCGATTCAGCGCGTCGTTCACGCGCCCGACGCTCAGCAACAGTGATCCGGGGAAAATGTGCTTCTGAATCCAGTCCACTCCGCGCTTCAGTTCGTCGTGCCGCGAATCGGGCACGGTGATGTACTGCAGCCCGACGAGCCCGCCGGGCTTGAGCAGTTCGTGGATTTTCGCGAAGTAGGTCTCGAGAAAGCGATCGCCGACGGCTTCCATCATCTCGATTGATGCGATCTTGTCGTACTGGCCCGTGAGCGTGCGGTAGTCCGCCAGGTGAATTTCCACCCGGTCGGAAATCCCCTCCCGGGCAAACCGATCGGCCGCATACGTATACTGCGCTTCCGAAATCGTTACCGTCGTCATTCGACAGCCGTACTTGTTCACCGCGTGCGACGCAAAACCGCCCCAGCCGCTCCCGATCTCGAGCACATGATCGGTTGGCTGCAGGCGGAGTTTCCGGCACAGGGCGTCGTACTTGGCCAGCTGCGCCCACTCGAGTGACTGTCCCGACTCGGTGAAGTAGGCGCTCGAGTAGGTCATCGTCGAGTCGAGCCAGAGCCGGTAGAACTCATTCCCGAGATCGTAGTGCTCGGCGATGTTCCGGCGGCTCGTGGCCATGCTGTTCGGCCGAACCAAATGGAGCAGACGGTTGTACGACTTCAGCAGGTTGAGCGCGAACCCTCGAGCCCTCGACCCCGACATGCCCGGCGAATTCTCGACGTTGAGCACGGCCCACGCGATCACGCGCGAGATACTGTCGGTCTCCCAATCGCCGTCCACATAGCTCTCGCCGAACCCAACGTCGCCGAACAGGACGCACTTCTGGAAGAAGTCGTGATTCACCACGCGGATGTGCGCGCTCACCTCCGAGCCCGGCGTCCCGACCACTACCGTGTCACCGTCGGGCAGGTCAAGTCGGAGGCAACCGGCAGTCATTGCGCCGAGCGCTTCGATGACAAGGCGCTGGTAGAGTCCGCGTGACACGCGAGTCGGCGCGATGGCGAAACGGCTCTGCCGCGCGGACGTGGCGTCATTCATGAGGGCTTTCCCGAAATGGAGACGTGCGGCCTGAGGATACCGCGCTGGAGTACAGGATTCGCCGCCTTGCGGTGCCACGGCACACGCTTGAGCCAGAGCACCGCGGCGTGGGCGTGAATCAGCCCGATCACCTTGAGCGTGATCAGCGGATACTTGATGGACATCCACGCGAGACTCGCCGCCGTGAGCGGCGTGTACTTGCCAACGACCGAACTGAGCAGGACGGGCGCACCGCCGTCACGTTCGTTGATCTGCACGTCGAGCCGGTCACCGGGTACGCGAAGCGTGAACTCGAAGGTCAGGTCGAGCGCTGAGAACGGCGAGACGTAGAAATGTTTCGGCGCCGTCAGGCGGAACACACCGTCTTCGTCGGCATGCCCAAGCAGGTACGGCTTCAGTTCGCCATACGTATTCCCCACCTCGGCCACGGCACAGAGCGGCCTGCCGTCCGCGCCATGGCAGAAGTAGAACGAAACCGGATTGAAGATGTGACCGAGCACCCGCGGCAACGTCACGAGCGTGATCCGCCCCTCTGCCGGAATGCAAATTCCTTCGCCGGCCAGCCAGGCGACCACGTTCTGCCTGGTGGACGCACGCTCGAGACCTGGCAACGTCAAGTGGTCACGATCACGAAAGGCATACAGGTTGGGCCGATTGTGACTGAATATCGGAACGCGAGCTGCCACCGTATCCACTTCGTCGAGGTCCAGCGCGAACATGAAGATGCGATGGCGAAAGTGATACACTTTCGGCGAAAACCGATGGTGCATCACGCGACACTCGTACAGGCAGGAGTTCATGTCCAGATCGCCGCGCCGGTCACAGCGCGGGCGCACTCGAGACCGCTCGTGAAGCCGTCCTCGTGAAAACCGTACTTGAACCAAGCGCCTGCGTAGTACGTGTTCTGATCCGCGCTGAGCCGGTTGAGCTGAGGCAGCTCGCGCTGCGCGGCAATGGCCGCCGTATCGAACAGCGGATGGGCATACTCGATTCGCTCGAGTACTTCGGCGGGAGCAATCCGGTCATGGCTGTTGAGCGACACGAAGTAGTCCTTGCGGCGCGACACGCCCTGGAGGCTGTTCATCCAGTAGTGGGTGGTCGGCAATACGCCGCCATCCTGCGCTTCGTCAATCCGGTAGTTCCAGCTCGCCCAGCAGCGACGTGTGCGCGGCATGAATGAGGCATCGGTGTGCAGCGTCGCGGTGTTGGGCTGGTACTTGAATGCCCCAAGCAACCGTCGCTCACTGTCTGTCGGATCGGCAAGGAGCGCGAGAGCCTGATCGGCATGACAGGCGAATATCACCTTGTCGAACTCCAGCACGCCCCTGGATTGCGTGGCAACCCGCACGTCGGTACCGCGCCGCTCCACGCGGACCGCCCGGTTCTTCAGCTGCACCCGGTCGCGCAGCGGTTCGGTGATCTTCGTCACGTACGACTTCGCGCCATTCACTACCGTATACCAGGGATGTTGCGTGTTTATCCCAAGGAACCCGTGGTTGTGCCAGAACCGCAGCAGTGTCATCGCTGGAAACCGCAGCATCCGGTCCGGCGGCGTGCTCCACACCGCGCTGCCCATCGGCACAAGGAACCGGTTCAGCATGTCATCACCGTATCCACGCTCAGCCACATACTCGCCGAGCGTGTGACCAGCCCAACGTGGCTCGTCGAGTGCGCGCACCGCCTCACGATTGAACCGGTTTACCGACAGCAGCATCCGCCAATACCGCTGGTTGACCAGATTCCTCCGCTGGCCGAACAGCTGATTCGCGCTGCTACCGTTGTACTCGAGGCCGCTCGGCCTGTGTTGCACGCTGAACGACATGGACGTCGGCTTGGTCTCTACCCCTAGTTCGTGGAAGAGTCGCG
>JBDSVO010000030.1:0-4640 GCA_039927215.1 Gemmatimonadaceae bacterium | reverse complement strand
TCTGCTTCACGAAATCGATCGAGAATATTACTGACTACATCCATCCCCTTCTCTCCCATCGCTGCTACTCCGTTGATTCCACGCCCGAACCATGCACCCAGATCGAGGCGAGAATCCGCACTCGCTCCGCCAGCCTTGACCTCAGGCGTGACGGGTCCACCATACATCTCCATCGTTCCTCCATGTGTGGTCCAATACTTATACGCCGCTGCCTAAGTCAAGTTTCGGGCCGATCTCAAAAAAAACAAGCGTGAAGTTTGCCCTATCTTCATCAAGGACGACCTCGCGCCGTAGAGGTGACAGGCGCCCGGAGTCAGTCGATCTGATCGGCGCGGATTCCCCGGGTCGCGAAAATCCTGGCGACGGCATCGCCGATCTTGTTGTTGGGCGTGCTTGCCCCGGCGGTCACCCCGATTCGAACTGGGCCCGCCTCGGGCAGCCACTCGGGATTCTCCGCCTCGAACTTCGTCCCGAGCGGGCGGTGCCGGATGGTCGCCGTCTCGGGCTCGATGGCCGAGGCATCCTCGACGTGATAGGTGCGAACCGTCTCGGAGCAGAGAGCCGCTAGGGAGAGCGTGTTGCTGGAATTGAATCCGCCGATCACGACCATTACGTCGAGCGGATCGCGCAGCAGCTCCACCACGGCATCCTGCCGCTCCTGCGTAGCACTGCAAATTGTGTCGAAGGTCCTGAAGTTTTCCCTCGCGGAATCTTCACCGTGGGCGCGAACCATCGCGGCGCCAACCTCGGCGCCGATCGCGAGCGACTCGCGAGCGAGCATCGTGGTCTGGTTCGCGACGCCAATCCGCTTCAGATCGCGGGCCGGATCGAAACCCGGAGAGACGGCATGTGAGAACTGTTTCATAAGAGCTTCGGCCGATGCTTTTCCTTCGATGAAGTCGCAGACCGCGCGAGCCTCGTCCATGCTCCTCACAATGATGTAGTGACCGGGCCCGTGCTTCGCGGTCTGGGATGCCGTCGCGCGGGTCTCTTCATGGTAGTACTTGCCATGGATCAGGGCTGTGAACCCTTCGCGTGCGTAGCTCTCGACCCGCTTCCACACATTCAGGACGGAGCCGCAGGTCGTATCGACCATGACACATCCGAGCTCCCGGAGGGTCTGAAAATCCTCAATTGTGACACCGAATGCCGGCAGAATCACGACATCATCCGGCCGCACCACGGAATAATCGATCCCCGCTGGGGTCGAAAGCAGTATCTCGACCCCCATTTCGCGGAGTTTCGAGTTCACGTGCGGGTTATGGATGATCTCCCCCGCAAGAAAGACCCTCCGGTCCGGGAACTTCCGCCTCGTCTGGTAGGCATAATCCACGGCCCGCTCGACGCCGTAGCAGAAGCCGAATTCGCGGGCCAAACGTACGGTCACATCGCCCGCCGTAAGGGTGTATTCCCGGGCTTTAAGCAGATCGACCAGACGACCGTTATAATCAGAAGCCAGCTCCTCCTGTACCTCAGCCTTCAGCCCGAACCCCTTCCGAAAATAGACCTCGGGGTCCGGCACTCCGGCCTCCACCGTCCGCCTCGGCCCGACAGGTGCAATATCAGGATGAGTCGTGGCAGAATCTTTTACGGGTGAGTCTGGCATATCAGTGAATTTAGTGAGGCATCAGTGGTGATGTCGATTTCAGAGAATAGCGTGATTACGAACGGCGTGGGCTCGAACGGAAACGTATTCCACGAGAACGGTTCCGGGGGAAATGGATCGAATGGATCGCACTCGAATGGACAGCGTGCACTTAGCCTGGAGACGGTCGGGCGGGAGCTGCGCAAGCCACGGCACCTCATTGCGCCTCGTGCAATCGCCAGGGGCGAGGCCATTGGAGTCGTAGCCCCGTCGTACTCGCCTCGATCGGGCCCACTCATGCGCGGAGTGAAAGCTCTCGAGCGCGCGGGCTATGAGGTCATCCTCGATCCGGACATCGCACAGCTTCGCCGCTTTCAACGGCTGGAGGACGAGCGTCGCGCCTCGAACTTCATGGGCATGTGGCTGGATCCGCGGATCAAGGCGGTCATCGGCGGAACGGGCGGGTATGGCGCTGTTCGCATGCTGCCCTATCTGGAGCCCGAGATCTTCACGAACAATCCAAAAATCTTCGTCGGGTACTCGGATATCACCGCGCTTCACCTC
Source organism: Gemmatimonadaceae bacterium (assembly GCA_039927215.1). Classification (GTDB taxonomy): domain Bacteria; phylum Gemmatimonadota; class Gemmatimonadetes; order Gemmatimonadales; family Gemmatimonadaceae; genus UBA4720. The sequence goes on along the minus strand of JBDSVO010000030.1, from coordinate 2,491 downwards.
TGGCTGATGCGGCAGGCCGGCCTTCGAGTGTTCCACGGTCCGACCGTGGACGATCTGATTCCTATCGCGCGTGACCCGACAACGAGCTCATTGCTCACTGCACTAACGACTCCTCGACCTTCCACCCGGCTCGGTCGCGACATCGCGCGCTCCGTCAAGCCAGGTCGCGCAACCGGCCGGCTCACCGGCGGGAATCTGTCGATGGTGCAGCAGACGATCGGTACGCCATACGAGATCGAGACGCGCGGAGCGATCCTCTTTCTCGAGGAGACTCACGACCCGATGTCAGTGGCCGACGAGCGACTCGTTCATCTTCGCGCGGCTGGTCTCCTCCGCGACGTCAGGGGAATCGTCTTCGGCCAGCTCTCGCTCGACCGCTCGGAGGAGGACGAGTTCGAGAACTTCCTTCTCGATCTTCTCGCGGATCTTGACGTGCCGATTCTCATGGATTTTCCGGCGGGCCACGAGGTGCCGAACCTCACGCTTCCGCTTGGCACTGACGTGGAAATTGTTGCCGAAGAGCTCACGGGCTGGATCACCTACAAGGAGGAAGCGCTCTCCAGTGCAGAGCCGGATCCGTCGCTGGAGATCCAGAGCGAGATACCATTCACGACCGAGACCGTAGCGCCCTAGCGCAACGCCTCATCGATCGCGACGCACCAGGCATGAAGCACCATCAGGTGAACTTCCTGGATGTGCGCGGTGTCTGTGCTTGGAACCGCGATCACATGATCGGCCTCGCCACCGACGAGTCCTGCCGATCCAGTTAGCGCTATCGTTGCCGCGCCCTTTGCTCGCGCGACGACAAAAGCGCTGACGACATTCTCCGATTTTCCGCTGGTGGTCAGTCCGATCGCGACGTCACCCGGCTGGGCAAACGCGGCCATCTGACGGTCGAACACCGCTGCATACCCGAAGTCGTTCCCGATGCACGTCATCGTTCCCGCGTCGGCCGCCAGCGAGACGGCCGGAAGCGGACGTCGTCTCTCGCGAAACCGGCCCACCAGCTCACCGGCGAGATGGCTCGCCTGAGTTGCGCTTCCGCCGTTCCCGAAGCAGATGACTTTCCCGCCGCCTTTGAGCGACTCTATGATCGCCTGGCCGGCCAGAGCGGCGGCCGATGCCAACATTTTTCCGCTCTCAGAGACGACCCTCTGATGTGCGCGGAAGTGATCCGCGACACCGCCCAGCATTTCCTTTTCAGGCGGGGTCTTCCTTAGCTTGCTCATCGGCCGCGAAATCTACCGGGCGGCTTCCTGCCGCGCCCGCGCGGTCGCTTGCGTGCAGCTGCGAGCTCTCGTGCGCGCCTCTCTTCACGAGATACGGATTGCGGCCGCGGCCCGTCGTCATCGAGCTCGTCGGGAGACCACGGCCGCTCGAGAATCTCCTGAAGCTCGTCGAGTGAATCCGCCCTGATCGCTCCGCGCTGTCCGCGAATCACCACGAATCGGAGCGGCCGGTCAAGCACAGGCAGCTCAGCTTCACTGATCGTGCGAGCGAGCTTCTCAGGCAGCCGAAGCCGGGCGACGCCGATCCGCTCTCCGTCGCGCTCTTCCACATCGTAATCGATGTCAATCTCCCGATCTCTGATCTCGACCGTAGACGGAAGCGCGGCGAAGCGCTCGATCACATCCGCCGGAACGAATTCGTCGCGTCTTAGAGGGAAGCGCGCGTTTCTGAATTCGTCCATCGACTGGACTGGCGCGAGCTGCCGCTCATACCATGACGTGAGGTCGCTGAAACCCAGACGCGGCGTAGTGCCGCCCGATCGGCGATACGTGTCTCGAATCGTATCGATCGATGCACGGTTTTTCTTCACAGCCGCGTGACGCACCTCGCCGCGCGCCATTCCCTCTGCGAGCGCTCGGCGCGCGCGATCAGCGATCTCCGGAGAAAAATCGTCGAGTGGCTCGGTCTCACGCTCGAGCTCGAAGCTGAAATACTCGAGCGTGCGGGTCAGCACGAGCTGGCCCCCTTTTTTCCTGGGATCATACGTGATCTGCGTGACACCCCGCGTAGCGTACTTGCGAATCAGGTGCATGGGGATCTGCGTTCCCTCGACTGCCGCGCGCGGAGTGCCTGACCGGTCTGCGAAGTAGCGGATCTCGCCCGCAATCGCGCCCCAGCTCCCGCACACACTCGTTCTCGACACGCGGGCATTCATTCCATCAGCCGTTTCTTCGTCTATCACGAGGTCGAAGGGCATGAAGCGCGCGAGGAGCTCAGTGAACTTTCCGAGAACGTGGTCACGCGCGAGAATCATACTGGCGGGCAGCGGCAAGCCGAGTGCGCGAAACACGCTGGCCATTCCGAGAGCAGTGTCCTCGATCGCCTTGACCAGGACTCCACGTCTCTCCGCCCATTTTTCTATTCGTTCGTCGAACAGGTGTCGTGGCAGACCGTAGACCTCGCCGACGGAGCCGCATCTCGAGTACGCTTCGGCGTACAGGTTGTACGCGGTGAGATGATCGCTGCCGGCAACGACGACGCC
>JBDSVO010000029.1:0-3627 GCA_039927215.1 Gemmatimonadaceae bacterium | reverse complement strand
GCTGTCGGGTGGGGAGCGCCAGCGTTTATCGATAGCTCGGGCGCTGTTGAAGGACGCACCGATATTGATTCTGGACGAGCCGACGAGCGCGCTGGATGCGGGCACTGAGGTGCTTCTGCTGGAAGCTTTGGAGCGATTGATGTCGGGGCGCACGACGTTCATCATCGCCCATCGGTTGTCAACGATTCGAGGAGCGGATAGGATCGTTGTGATCGAGAACGGCCGGGTGGTGGAGCAGGGGACGCACGAGGAGCTCATCATTGCCGGCGGAACCTATCAACGCTTCCAGCCACAACTTATCCGCACGAGTCAGGCGTCGAGCGGAGGGATCAATGACTGAACACGAAACAGCGGACCCCCTCCTTGGGGGACGATGGGCTGACGGGGCCCTGCCCTCCAACGTTCAACTGGGGAATGGAACGCTCATTACCGGCGATTTCTCTTTCAAACGGTTCCGTGCGGTCAAGTCGCCCGCTCTCGTGATTGGTGCGCAGTCAACAATGGAAGGTGTTCATTTCGCGGTGGGTGAGGAAGGAAAAGTCGAGATCGGCGATTTCTGCTACTTCACCAACGCCGTGCTTCTCTGCGAGCTGGAGCTTCGCGTCGGCAATTACGTAATGATTGGTTGGAACGCCACGATCACCGACACGGACTTTCATCCGACGTCGCCCGCCGAACGAATTGCCGATGCGATCGCATGTTCTCCACTCGGGAATGGCCGGCCTCGACCGACGATCGTACGGCGACCGGTGATAATCGACGACGATGTCTGGATAGGTCCGGCTGCGACAATTCTCAAGGGTGTGCGAATCGGCGCGGGGTCGTTCATCGAGGCGGGTGCGGTTGTCGCCCGGGACGTACCGCCGCGCACGCGCGTCATCGGCAATCCTGCACAGTTTTCCCCAATCGATTGATGGCCGAGCGACACCTCTCCTGGGACTGGCACCCGGGAACGATTCCTGAAAACGTCGTGTGGGATGAAACGGCCTACATCGAGACGAGCTACAGTTTTCTTCGCTTTCGCAGCGAGCTGGCGGAAGGTGCGCTCATCGGGCGCGGTGCGTCGATCTACAAGAGCACGATGCTCGACGTCGGTCCAGCCGGCAAAGTGACAATCGCGGATTACGCACTCGTCCACGGCGCGAGAGTCATCTGCGATGCATCGGTGACGATTGGAGCGTACGCCCTGATTTCATGGAACGTCGTGCTCATGGACAGTTATCGCGTGCCGATCGATCCTGCGGCGAGGCGACGATTTCTCGAGCGCGCGGCATTGCAGTCCCAACCGACAACCGGCGAGATTGTTGCGCGGCCTATCACGATCCTTCCCAATGTCTGGATTGGATTCGATGCCTGTGTCCTTCCCGGAGTAACGATCGGCGAAGGAGCGATCGTTGGTGCGCGATCGGTAGTGACCGAAGATGTCGCGCCCAACACCATCGTCGCCGGCAATCCGGCCCGCTTTATCCGCCAATTGGATCCTGATGAAAACCGTGGCAGCGCTTCCGCCGCCTGACAAAGGCAGAATAATCGTATTCGGCATCCTCTTCTGGTATCCGCTTGCCGGCGTGACGTGGCAGTTCCTGCACTATTTGATCGGCCTGCGGCGACTAGGCTATGACCCGTACTACATCGAGGACTCGGGACGGTGGGTGTATGATCCGCGGCTCCACGATCTCTCCCCGGATGCTTCTCCGAATATCGAAGCTGTCGCGCCAACGCTCGAAGCGTATGGTTTTGCGGGCCGCTGGGGTTTTCGCGGCAACTATCCCGACGGCGACTGTTACGGGATGACCGCCACAGAGATCGATCGCCTCTATGGCGAAGCGGACGCGTTTCTGAACATCACGGGCGCGCAGGAGCTTCGTGACGAGCACTTGCGATGCGCGCGCCGAATCTATGTCGAGACTGATCCCGTGGCTGCGCAGATCAAGGTCGCACAGGGCGACGCAGAGATGATTCGGACGCTGAATCTTCACGATACGCATTTCACGTTCGGCGAGAACCTCGGCGCTCCCGACTGCAAGGTTCCAGTCGTGAGATATGACTGGCAGCCCACACGCCAGCCAGTCGTGATCGATCTCTGGGACAACTCGTTCGATGCGTCGTCGTCGCGCTACACCACCATCGCGACGTGGCACAGCAAGGGTAAGGACATTACGTGGGACGGGGAGACGTACTACTGGTCGAAGGATCGTGAATTCATGAAGGTCATCGATCTTCCGCGGCAGCGCGCCGTTCCGTTCGAGCTGGCGATGAAAGTCGAGGATGACGTCAAGACTCTGCTGGACAATCACGGGTGGCGATGCGTCGATACCGCCGGGATATCGTCGGATGTCGATTCATACCGCAGCTATATCCAGCGTTCGCGTGGTGAGTTCACCGTCGCGAAAGATCAGAACATTCGGCTGCGGAGTGGCTGGTTCAGCGACCGCAGCGCGTCGTATCTGGCTGCAGGGCGGCCTGTCATCACCGAAGAGACGGGCTTCAGCAACATTCTGCCGGCAGGCGAGGGGCTGTTGAGCTTTCAAACAATGGACGACGCGCTCGCGGCCATCGATTCGGTGGAGAGCGACTATGCCGGCCATTGCCGGGCGGCCAAAGAGATAGCGACGGAATACTTCGCCGCGGAGCCCGTCCTCAAAAGTCTGATGTCGCGTGCGGGCCTGTGAGCGACCGACCCAGCAAGCCGGACAAGGGAAAAATTCTCGTCCTCGGCATCATGTTCTGGTATCCGCTCGCGGGAGTGACATATCAGTTCCTGCACTATCTGATCGGCCTTCGCCGCCTCGGATACGATCCCTACTACATCGAAGACGCGGAGCACTATGTCTACGATCCGCGAATCGACGCGGTGTCACCCGATGCCGACTACAACGTGGAATGCGTTGCGCCGATCCTCGAGGCCCATGGTTTTGCGGGGAAGTGGGCGTTCCGGGGCGGCTACGAGGGCGGAAAGTGTTACGGACTGAGCGAGCAGGAGATTCTCGATCTTTACCGGGATGCCGACGCGCTGTTGAACGTCACTGGTGCGCACCATCTCCGTGAAGAGCAGCTTGCATGTCCACGGCGAATCTATCTCGAGACCGATCCTGTCGCCGAGCAAGTAAAAGTTGCTCGGGGAGACGTCGAAGTAATCGAGCGACTTGCTGCGCACGACATGTTGTTCAGCTTCGGAGAGAACCTCGGCGCTCCGGATTGCGGTGTGCCGATCGAGCGATTCACGTGGCATCCAACAAGGCAGCCGGTGGTGCTGGATCTGTGGCAGAGCTCGAACGACGTGCGCACTGCGTCCTACACGACCATCGCCACTTGGCGTAATGAAGGAAAAGACATCACGTACGAGGGCGAGACTTACCACTGGTCCAAGCACCTCGAATTTCTGAAGGTGATCGAGCTCCCACACATGCGACGCGTGCAATTCGAGCTGGCCGCGGGAATCGACGGCGAGGACCTGGCATTGCTGCACCGGAACGGGTGGCATCAGCGCTCATCGATGTCGGTATCGAAGGATCCCGATGCATATCGGAGTTACATCCAGCAGTCGCGTGCGGAGTTTACGGTCGCCAAGGACCAGAATGTCCGGCTGCGCAGTGGATGGTTCAGTGACCGGAGTGCCTGCTACCT
>JBDSVO010000028.1:0-5298 GCA_039927215.1 Gemmatimonadaceae bacterium | reverse complement strand
ACGGCTCGGGTATCTGGTCGGCGGCTTCAGCGAGGAACGCGAATAGAATCCCGCCGAGAATCTCGTATTCCTTGAGAATCTCGTAGACGTCGAAGCCCTGAGCGTGCCGGAGCGCGCCGAGCTCCATGGCCTTGGCGACGACGGGCATGTCGGCGCTGACTTCGTTTACAGGGTCTTGCAGGTAGTCGGCGACTCCCTGAATCAGGAGCGGGACGTGGTCGAGCAGCTCATTCGACGGGAAGATCTTGTTCGCATCGAGCGAGACTCTGGCGGCGATGCGATCGAGCCACCGCGCGGCCAGCTCCCTTCGGGAGTCACGTAGCCGATCGGCGAGAACATCGGCTAGAGGGCATTCGCGAGCGATTACGTCAGACATAGTGCCAAATCCAACAATAGAGGCAAAAAACCGTGCCGCTCCGGCGGCACGGGGAAAGCTACAGCACGACCGAGACCAGAATGCGCCTGCTTGTCGTTCGAACTATTGCGGGGGCGTCCGACGAGTGTACCTGGCCTCCAGCGTGACTATTGCTACAGCGACCAGCGAGCGGATCGTGCGGGTCATGTGATCTCCTTGCCGCGAGGTTGATTGTTCGCAGCAAGGTGCCCGTCCAGGGCAGCCGCACAAATGCGTATGTTGACGTAGAGAGAGCTTTAAACAGCTCTCTTACTTCATCCTGACTTCGATCGCGCCGCCGTTACCAGCCCGCAATCCGAAAGTGGCGCCGGCCTCTATTACATCGAAATACCGGAAATCCTTGACTTCCGAGACTGGGACGTTCCTGAGCGAGGCGAAGCCGCTGCGCTGCCACTGTCCGTCAATGTAGACGCTTGCGAATTCGCTCCCACCGCGCGAGTCGAACGTTGTAATCCCATGCGCCGCAAGCCAGTTGGGGCGCAGGCGCGCCACTGCGTCGTATGCCGTCCACGTCTCGCCGTGTTTGCTAACGATCTCCCAGGCAGTCAGCAGGTGGGGCGTCGGAGGAACCGTAGGTAGCTGCGAATCGTCGGACGCACGGGTGGCAGGTGCGCAGCCAATAATGGCTGCGGTTGCCGCTAGATAGAAATGTTTGAGCGACATCAGTGTCCCCTCCCAGTTTTGTCAGCGCCACTTCATGAACTCTGTGGCTGATACACGGCTACCGCCAGTGTCAAAACGCTGCAGATGCTTCGTTGCGCATGTCGGCGGGCGTCGCATACTCCGCTTTCCGTGATTGATTTATCGGCTTCTGTTACGGGCCTTCTCTTCGTGCCGACCGGAGCCGGCGGCTATCCGGGAGGCTGCCTTGTCCGTCTGGGTTCGGGGAAGCGCCCAGCTGCAGGTGAAGCAGGCTGCCTGCGTGAGTTGTGCTCACGCGCGACTGAGTCGCTGCTCACGGGGTTGCTTTTGCCGCGCGTTAGCAGCGGGTAGATGGCGCATTGTATGCATTTAGGGGCAGCATGCGAACAATCGGCTTGACTCGATGACCCCGGATGACCAGGGGACGAACTCTCCCGAGGCGTTTCACCGAGCTGGAGGTCGTCGCGACAGCACCGCTAGCGCTTCAGGCGCGAATGTTGTGGCCGAGTTGGGCGCGGTCCTCGACCGCTCAGGGCTTCATGCTGGCCTCGGATATCTCAATGGGAGAGCGCGTTTTCGATTTACCGGCGTCTACCGATTCGAACCGACGGTGCTGGTTAACGAATGCCTCTATGATCGAGAGAATCCGGCGCTGGACCAGTCCGGCACGATACTCCAGCTCCCGGATACCTACTGCGAGATAGCTCGCGCGATCGGAGATGTTTTCGCGACGGAAAACGCGCCCGCGGATCCACGCCTCGAGGGACATTCGGCGCGGCACACCGTCATCTCCTACACCGGCATGCCGATTCGCCTGCCGACTGGCCTGATTGCCGGCGTGCTCTGCCACTACGATTTGCGCCCGCGGCTCCTGCCCCCGCAGGAGCTGGGGATATTGCGATTCGCCGCCGACTATCTGGCGCAATGGTTGGGACCTTCGCTCTGTGCTGCAAGGCGGAACGGAACACCTTAGGGGTCAGCGCGCGCGTCGGGCTTTATGCGAACCGAGTCGCTTAACAACGGCGACGTCGCCACACAAGACAAGCCAGGGATCTACCGTACCAGCGTCCGCATGGCTTCGACATTCGAGCGGACAATGAAATCGAGAATTTCCCGCGCCGTCTCGGGTGAAATGGTACGCGCAGCCGGCAGAACCCGTCCGTGGAGCGCCACACCCCCGAGCTGCTCTCTCACTCCCTGAGTGATGTACGTCGGAGCATCGTCCGGAATCGTGGATAGGTCGTCTTTTCCCAGTACCATCACGCGAAGATTCTCGACGCCCGGCACACCGGAGAAAAACGAGCGGATCATATCGCCAAAGGCTGATGTAGCGACAATGGCGTAAACCGGTTGACGCAGAAGAAGAACCCAATCCCCGATTATCAGGTCGGGACGAACTGCGATGACAATGACCGGCCTCCTGACCTCGTCGCCAATCTTGCGCACTGCCGCAGCGTGTGCTTCGGTGGTCAGGAGAATGTCAGCGCGGCGGATCGAGAGGGGCAGAATCGCGCCCGGAGGCAGGTCTTTACTGATTACTCCGTCCGCCTCGAGCCCGAAATCGTCGCGCAGCTCCCGGCAGATTCCGTGCACCTGATCTGACGTCGAAGTGACAACGGCAGCGCGAAGGCGAAGTGTCTCAGTACTCCGCCGAAACCATTCGCACAGCTCCGGTACCGGAATCTCTCGGGTAAGCCCCTGTGCGAGGACGTCGATGATCCAGTCTCGAGGCAGAAGCGGAACTCCACCGTCGTGACGGTGATCGATCGCCACGTAGATGCCGCCCCGCTGGCGAAGCTCGACTAGCCCCTCGGCCGCGAGCTCGCGATACGCAGTCAGAATCGCCCGGTGATCGACCTCGAATTCACCCACGAGATCACGGGCACTCGGCAGCCGATCGCCATTCTGGAGGGTACCGGCCTGAAGCCCGCGCAGAATCCGTCCGCGCAGTGTGTCCGCAATCACGTCCAGTGGCTCAGGCATCGAGCGGACTCGATTGGCGACGCAATGGGCCTTCGCGAATGCGCCATGGAAAGCGTTCTGACCTTAAGAGTGACCAAAATTAGCGCGTCGGGGAAGAAATTCTCCGACCCGAAGCATTCTGTGCAAGATTTTAGCCGCAGATTTCGGCTCACAACTCATCTGCTCATAAATTTGGAGCAGATGGCGCGGGATGTGCATAGTCCCTAAACAGGATTTCAAAGCGGTCCTCGATGCTGGTCAGTCCCTCATCGTCGAAACTGCCGCGTGAATTCCAATCGAAGTCGAGCAAGTACTCGTTGGCGTGCGTTCGTTCCGGCCGAACAGCACGTTGCGGCAGGCCGGGGAGTGAGGAGACAGGACATGCACGAGGACGAAAGGACTAAGGTAGTAAGTGTGCCCGACGCGCTGTGGCGCGTCGACACGCGAAGGGGTTTTCTGAAGCTTCTGGGAGTCGGTGGCACCATCGTATTGATGCCAAGCCTGTTTGTTGCGTGCGATGACGACGACGACGGCACCGGCCCGGACCTCGGCACAGCCACGCTCAACCTCAACACAGACGTGGGCATTCTAAACTACGCCTACGCACTGGAGCAGCTCGAGGCGGGGTTCTACACCGCCGTTGTCGCCTCCGCAGCGTTCGGGGGCATGACGGCCGAGCTCAAGGAGGTTTTCACGGACCTCCAGAATCACGAGGTGGCGCATCGCGAATTTCTGAAGGCTGCTCTCGGGAGCAGCGCAATCGGCAGTCTCGCGCTCAACAGCTCCACTGTGACCACGGCGACAGCCAGCACCGCCGTCATTCTAAAGAACGCTGAAGCGTTCGAGGATCTCGGAGTCAGCGCCTACAATGGCGCCGGCAAGTACCTCCAGGATGCCGGCAATCTGTTGCTGGCCGGCAAGATTGTTTCCGTCGAGGCGCGGCACGCCGCGGCAATCCGCGATCTGCGCGAGGGACTAGGGCTCGCAGGCACGCCAGCCAATACCCGGTTTGCCGGCGATGACGTCGTGAATTCCAGCGGCCTGGACGTGAAGCTCGAGCCGAGTGCTGTGTTGGCCCGGGTAGGCGCGACGCAGTTCGTGACGACGTCCATCTCTATCGGCAACAGCCCCACGATTACGCCAGCGACAGCAGATGCTGGTCCGCCAAACCCAACCCCGTGACCCCGACTCGACCTTCAAGGATTTGATCACAAGGAGTAACTGAATCATGGAAATGAATGAAACCATTCTCGGCTCGATCGATCCCGAGATTACAGAACGGCTCGTCACTCGCCGTGAGGCAATTCGAAAGGGTGCTTCTGTCAGCAGCACTGTGGCCGCCGGCCTCGCGATGGCGTCGGTGCCGGTGGCGCTGGCCGCGCTCTCGAGAGATGCGTTTGCACAGACCGCGGGCGATGTGACCGCCGTGCTGAACTTCGCGCTCCAGCTCGAGATCTTCGAGAACGAGTTCTACAAGGCAGTACTTGGGACTAGCTCGTCTTCGGCGCAGAACGCCGCGTTCGCGCCGGTTCGCGCACTGGTTCCGGCCGCTGCCGTTGCTTCTATTCAGCAGATACAGAAGCACGAAACGGCGCACGTCGCATTTCTTACCGCTAATGGTGCGACGAACTCTCTCAATCTCAATGCCGACAGTTTCGATTTCACCGGCAACCGCGGAAACAGTCCGGCAGGTCCTTTCGCCCGGGCTACGACGGAGCTTGCATTCCTTCTCGCGGTTGCGCAGGGGGCGGAGGATACGGGCGTTCGCGCATACAAGGGCCAGGCCGGGACGCTGATGGCGAACCGGGCGGTGCTCGAGGTAGCGCTTCGCATTCACTCCGTTGAGGCGAGACATGCCTCCAAGATCCGGCGGCTGCGCCGAGCGACTGGCGCGCCGGGCGTCGTGAAATTCAGCGGGACGGTCTCCGGTGGCGGTGCCGCCGCGGCGGGCGCCGACAATATCTCGAACCCGCCAGCGGGGGCGGTCAGCGCTTTCGCCAGCATCTATGCTGGTGAAGACAATGGCGTGCAGGGCGGTGTCACCATAACCGCGCTGCCGAATCTTCCCACCGGCTTCAACGCAGCTGCTGCACAGGAAGCGTTCGATGAACCGTTGACCAAGGCACAGGTCATCGCGATCGTCCAGCCTTTCTTCAAGCAGACGCTCAGCTAACACTGGCGTCCCAGCCCTGCCGCTATCAGTTGCTCGCTGCCGGTTGTGCACGACAACTGGTAGCGGGACTGGTGCCGGCGACCACGCCGCACAACCGTTCGCAGGG
>JBDSVO010000027.1:0-7946 GCA_039927215.1 Gemmatimonadaceae bacterium | reverse complement strand
TCGCGGGGTTGCCTGCGTGGTTATTGGCCGAAGCTCGGCCTCGTCTGCGCCGTACGCCATGAAGTTTCCCCTCCAGGCGGGAAGTTATGCAAACCGTTAGCGTTTGCCTAGCGGACCACCGGGAGACGCAGGGGGCGTGCGGCGAAGGAATGAAACAGTGGTGCGGAATTCGCGTTGGCCCATGCATTTCCCAGGTTTGATCATCCGTATCTCATGAAAAACATGCTGCATCGCAGGCTGCGCCTGATGACCGTACTCGTTCTGGCGGCGCTAGCCGTGACTTCTATCGACGGCCAGACGAGCAGGAAGAAGAAGACTTCGGCCTCTCAGTCGCGCACGAAGAAGAAAACAACAAAAAAGAAAACGGCGAAGAAGACGACGCGGCGAGCCGTTGCGCCGGTGGCTCCGGCAATCCGGTACACGATGCCGCGATCTATCGAATCGCTGAGAAGCGACATGGGCTCGATGGCAGCCCGCATCCGGAGCGGACAGTTCGGGATCATGGCGGTGTCACTCACGCGCGGTGATACGCTGTTCGCGTACAATGCCGGCACACCGCTCTTGCCCGCATCTACAATGAAGATGCTGACGACGGCGGTTGCACTCGACCGTCTGGGTCCAACGTACCAGTTCAGCACCGACGTGCTCTACGACGGCATGCTCGACTCCGATGGCACGCTGCGCGGAAATGTCTTCTTGAGGGGTGACGGCGATCCGTCGCTCTCGGGCAGGTATCTCCCGGGCGGTCCGGGAGCGCCGATGAATATCCTGGCGGACCAGTTTGCCGCGAAGGGAATCAAGCACATCACCGGTGAGGTGATCGGCGATCCCACAGCATTCGACGACAAGGCAATTCCCGAAGGCTGGCTCACACGGTATCTGCAGTCCGGCTATGCCGCGCGCGTCTCCGCGCTTTCGCTCAACGAGAATCTCGTGTGGGTGACGATTGCGTCGAACGGTGTGCGCCTCGAGCCGGCGACATCAGCGATTCCACTCGTCAGCAACGTGAGAACCGTCGCCGGCGGAGGAGCGAGGCTTTCGGTCCGGCGGTTTGGCGACGGGTCGATTCAGGTCTCGGGGACAATCGGGTCGCGCTCACCGCCACGCCGATACGTATATGTAGTCGAAGATCCCGCGCGCTTTACTACGGGAGCCCTGCGCGCCGCATTGATTGCGAAAGGAATTACAGTGGACGGCGGAATCAGACTCGCGCCCACTCCATCGAGCGCGGTGAAGATCGCGAGCATCCAATCGCCAACGCTCGACCGCATCATCTCGGCGATGAATCGCGAGAGCATTAATCACTTCGCGGAGCTTCTGCTCAGAAATGCGGCGCGTGGGAAGGACAGGAGCAAGCAGGGAACGGTCGCGAACGGCAAGTCGCTGTTGCGGGAGTTTTTCGCGGACAAGGTGCACGCAGATTCCGCGTCGCTGCAGGTTGCGGACGGAAGCGGTCTCTCGACGCTGGACCGGGTTACTTCACGCGGGATGGTGCAGATGCTCGGGTACGCGCACAAGGCCGAGTGGGGTCCGTGGTTCCATGCCTCGCTCCCGGTGGCGGGCGAATCGGAGCTGCTGCGCCGCCGAATGAAGGGAAGTCCCGCGCAGGGGAACCTGCACGCGAAAACGGGCACAACGAATGACGTTGTTGCACTCGGTGGCTACGTCACCGCGGCCGACGGAGAGGTCATTGCGTTCTCGTTCATCTACAATGGGGCCGATCGTTGGACGGCGAAGTCGATGATCGATGTGATGGGGGAGACGCTGGCAAACTTCGCTCGCTGAGTTTCGTTTTTTCGCGCAGATTCTGTGGCCCAGCGCGCAGATCCTTACTGACTGAGAGGTCTGATGTTCACGCCCCGCCGAGCCAGCTCCGCGATGTACTTCGCAGCGGGCACACATTCGTCCGGCGTGTGGACTCCTTTCACACTGATCTCTCCTCGGGCCTGCATTTGCCCCGTGATCGAGAGAGAATAGCCCGTAGTGCGCATCATCGCGCTGATCCCGTGCTCTTCGTCGTAAAAATCCACCAGCTCCCATCCGATTTCTTTGTGCGCGCCGTCTTTCTTACCGCGTACGGTAACCCGCAGCGCTACGAGGTCGCGCCCGCCGGGCTTCGTTAGTCGCGGACCCATCGCAGCGATTGCCACATCGCGTGGTGCCACGCGGCCACCTTCGACATCGATCGGCTCTTCCTCGAGGAGACCCAGGTCGCGAATTGCTTCCATGATCGCGGCGTGGCCGGGGTAGCGCAGCGTCTTGTACTCCATGGAAGGAATCTTTCCTTCGTACCGGAAAGCCATTGTCGAAAGACCGCCTGCCGTATGGAATGCCTCCAGCTCGCCGACGGGCGGCCCGAACATCACTGGCTCGCGCTCGGACAACGCTTTCATCTGCGTGCGGATTCCATCGCGGATGATCCACGAAAGCGTTGTGTAGTAATCGAGAACGCCCTCGAGTGAATAGACGATCTGATAATTGAGTGGCGGCTCAGGATGCTGCGGAAGTCCACCGACAAAGATTTTCACCTCATCGACTGTGTCGAGCTGGCCGATACCGTACTCGGCGAGGATGTTCACCATGCCTGGAGCGAGGCCGCAGTCGGGAATGACAGTGATTCCTTTCTCGCGCGCTTCCGCATCCAGCTTCTTTTGCTCGAACACGATTTCGGTGTTCCCACCGAGGTCGCAGAAATGAACGCCGGCGGCAACTGCCTGTTTTGCAAGATCGAAGTTGAAGTAATACGGGATGGCGCTCATCACCGCGTTGCTCTCCCGCATCAATGCGCCAATTGCTTCGGTATCTCGAACGTCAACGGGTGTCGGGATGAGTCGTTTTCCCGAATATGGCGCGAGAAAATGCGGCAGATGACTGGCGTGAAGGTCGGCGAGGCGCACCTCCGTCACCTCGTCGTTCTGTAATAGATCGTAAGCGCACGCCGAGCCCTGAAGCCCGGCGCCGAGGACAAGCATCTTCATCGGGTGAACATCTCCGTGGTTCGAGCGAATTCCGAGGCCGAAAGCTAATCGGGTGAGATATCGGCTCGTTACCCCGGCTCACTCGTTGCAGTAATCAGGCTCATGACGATTGCCGAAAACCGCGAAACGTGGCGTGAGAATCTGATCACGACAGGCGATGGCATTCGCCGGATGCTGGAGAACGCAAAGCGCATTGCGGTACTCGGGATAAAGCGCGAGTACGACAGGCCCGCGTATTTCGTTCCCGAGTACGCGCAAATGGCGGGATACGAGATAATTCCCGTCCCTGTCTACTATCCCGAGTTGAAGGAGCTGATGGGGCAACCGGTGTACCGGCGCGTCGCGGATGTTCCTGGTGACGTGGACATCGTGAACGTGTTTCGGCGATCGAACGACATCCCGCCCCACCTCGATGACATCATCGCGAAAAAACCGAAGGCGGTGTGGTTTCAGTCAGGGATTAAAAACGATGCCGCGGCCGAGAAACTAGCGAAGGCGGGAATTCAGGTAGTTCAGGACCGCTGCCTCATGGTCGAAATGCGTCGGATCGGACGATAGAGAGGCCGCTTACCAAGCGATAGTGTAGACGACAGCCTCAAACGGAATCTCATTGGCAACAGCGTTCCGGCGCGGCGCCAACGCCACGATGTATCGTCCTCCACGTGTTGCGACGAGCGCGCGACCTGATCCAATCGTAAACGGCGTCGCACTCGCACTCAAACCAGGCGTTGTCTCGCGTGCGGTGATCACTCCGCGTTGACTCTCTATCGAGAAGCTCCGCTTGCCGGATGTAACGGCGATCGGCGCGCCTCCCTCAAGATCTACCGACGTCCCTGATTCGAGGACCGGTCCGTCTTTCCAGCGCGGAACGGCCAGGCGCGCGCCTGCGGGCAGCGTTCCGTGAAATGCATTGGTTTTCGGATCGAGCGCCGCCCAGGATTCCGATTTCTCGTCATCCTGGACCTTCGCGGGATTGTTGCCGAGTGCGATGGTTGAGCCGTCCGTCGTCCACCTGACCTGCCATCCGCGGGCTATCGGAAAGAATCTCGGTGCTGCAGCATCTGCTGCACCGGGCGCGCGTATGTCGGCCGGAACACGAATAATCCCCGGCTGCGCGATCGCGCGCATCGTCGTCATGCCGCTCGCCGGAAATGAGCCCTGAATCACCGTCGCGGTATCCATTCCTGTTGTGCGCGCGAGGGCAATCCACGCTGCGGCGGGTATCGAGTCTTCACCTTCCCCGCGCACTATGTGTGCGCGAGAGAATGCCAGCGACTGCCAGTCGGGTGCAGGCGCCACGTCCCAGACGTTGTCCATGCGCGTTTGAAAGTTCCTGGTCTCGCTCCCGAAGAAGAACGCGTTCGGCAGCATATCGTTTTCGATCGATACAGGATCGACCATCACGAGAATTGCCGAGCTGTCGGGAGAGAGTATCCAACGCACACGTGAGCGCATGCCGTACGTGCCCTGGTTCACGCCGGTCGCACTCACCACGGGAGCGGCACGGGAGATCGTTGTGTCGGTGGCGGAACTCGGAGATTTGTTCGATACCTCCACGCATGCCGTCGCAACGACGGCCCCGAGCAAGAGGAGGCGAGTTTTTTTCTCGTTCATTTGTGTGACTTCGGGTCGGCGCCGCGAACAGAGGCCGCAGTTTTCAGCAGCAGACTAGGTTACGCCCGTTACCCTTTGCGCGATAGAGCGCGACATCCGCTGCGCGGAAGAGATCTTCCACCGAATCCAGACGCGGAGACGGATAAGTCGCTACTCCGATGCTGGCCGTGACGTGAATCAGGTCCGGCTCACCAATCGAAAACCCGTGCGCCGCAATCCTTTCCCGAATTCGCTCGGCGAACGCGAGCGCGCCCTGCCTGCCGGTTTCGGGAAGAACCACAACGAACTCCTCACCGCCGTAACGGGCAACCATGTCAACGGTTCGGACGGCGCGCTGGAGGAGAGACGCGACCGCGGCGAGCACGCTGTCGCCCGCCATGTGTCCGTACGTGTCGTTGACAAGCTTGAAATGATCGAGGTCGATGAGCAGCATCGAAAGCGGCGCATTGTAGCGCCGAACACGCTCCATTTCTGTCACGAGGCGAATTGTGAGAGCGCGTCGATTCACCAGCTGTGTCAGGTGATCGGTATGGGCCAGCGCCTCGAGTCGGTCGTTATCAGCTCGCGCGGTCTCGATCGCGTATGCCCGCTGAATTGCAGTGACTCCGCTCCGAACAACCGTCGAAGCAAATTCGACGTCTGCTGCATCGAACTTCGGCTCTTCCGTTGTGCGCCTCAGCAGAAAAACTCCCAGGCTGTCGCTGTCTATCGGAAACGGGAGAGCCATCACTGACCGAACGCTCACCTGCGTTCCGTCGCGCTGCCACCTTTCGCGCAAAGTCGTGTAGAGAGGCGACGACTGCAGATCAGGAATCAATACCGGGATTCGCCCGTTCAGAGCAGCAACGACCTCAGGATAGCGGTCGAGCTCGATCTCGAGGTCGTGTAGATGTGGCTGCTCGAACGCGGTGGCGACGACACCGGTCTTCGCGTCACGACTGGCCTTGATGACGGAAGCATGTGAGAGACGGAGGGCGCGGGCCAGGCGCCGAACGAGAAAATGGAAGATCTCGTCAGTCGGGAGATCTCCCATCACCTCGTGCAGAATGTCGACGAGATCGCGCCGCGATTCGCCCTCTTCGCGCACCCGCTGAAGCTCGGCTTCAGCGTTGCGCAGTGCAGCTCTCAGGGATTGGAGCTCGTCGATTCCTTCTTTTTCCAACGGCCGTGCCTCCGTGAACCTACTCTTCGTCGGCGCTGACCTCGATTTCGCCCGCCGGAACTACCGAATCGTCCCCGTTCGATTCGGCGTCGTCCTCCGGAACAACTCGAGCCACCGCGGTGAGAACATCTCCCTCATCCAGATGGACGAGTCTGACCCCCTGCGCGATACGGCCCGTTACGCGAATCTGCGCCACCGAAGAACGGATGATTACTCCATTCCGCGTAATCAGCATGATCTCGTCTTCCGGCAGCACCTCCATAACTCCAACCACGTCGCCGGTCTTTTCTGTGCGGTTGACGGTGATGATCCCCTTCCCGCCCCGCCTTTGCACCCGATAGTCGTCGATATGCGAGCACTTGCCGAGTCCCTTTTCGGTGACGACGAGAATCGTCGCGTCGCGCTTGATGACGACCATTCCAACCAGCGAATCCCCTTCACGGAGCTCGATTCCTTTGACTCCGGTGGTGTCGCGACCCATCTCACGGACGTCCTGCTCGTGGAACCGCACTGACAGCCCGTGCTTCGTCGCAAGAACGATGTCGTTCGTCCCGCTTGTGACCTGAACGTCGATCAGTGCATCACCCGGCTCGATCTTAATTGCCTTGATGCCTGTCTGGCGAACGTTCGAGTACTGCGAGAGCGCGCTTTTCTTCACCGTTCCCTTTCTGGTGCAGAAAAGAAGGAACTGCGTGTCGCTGAACTCACGCACCGGCACCAGGGATTCGACGCGGGTGTCGGGATTCACGTTGATCAGGTTGACGATCGGCTTACCCTTCGCCGCGCGCCCCGCCTGCGGAATCTCGTGAACCTTCAGCCAGAAGCACCGGCCGTCGTCGGTGAAGCAGAGGATATAGTCGTGCGTCGAGCCGATGAACAATCGCTCGATAAAATCCTCATCCTTTAGACCCTGACCGCTCAGCCCTCGCCCGCCTCGGCGCTGTTTCCGATAAGTCGAGACCGACGTGCGCTTGATGTAGCCCGAATGGGAGATCGTGATGACCATGTCCTCTTCGGCGATCAGATCTTCGATTGTGAACTCGCCTTCGTCGCTGGTGATCTCTGAGCGTCGCTCGTCGCCGAAGCGCTTGGCGACTTCCTGAAGCTCCTCACGCATGATCTTCATGCGGCGGGGACGCGACGCGAGAATCTCGCGCAGCTCCTTCACGAAGGCGCGCACTTCCTTGAGCTCAGCCTCGAGCTTGTCGATCTCCAGACCCGTCAGCTTCGCGAGGCGCATGTTCAAAATCGCCTCGGCCTGCCGCTCACTGAGCTTGAAGCGCTTCTGGAGCTGGCCGCTGGCGGTCGGAGTATCGGCTGCGGCGCGAATCAGCTTGATCACCGCATCGATGTTGTCGACGGCGATCTTGAGACCTTCGAGGATGTGCTCTCTCTCGAGCGCCTTGTCGAGCTCGTACTGCGTACGGCGCACAACCACGGTGTGCCGGTGCGCGATGTAATGCTCGAGCACTTCCTTGAGCGGCATGATTTTCGGCACGAGCCGGCCCGTGTGCGAATCCGGAACGAGCGCAAGCATGATCACGCCGAACGTCGACTGCATCGTTGTGTGCTTGTAGAGCCCGTTCAGAACGACGCGCGGAATCGCGTCCCGCTTGAGCTCGACGACGATGCGCATTCCGTCCTTGTCAGACTCGTCGCGCAGATCGGAGATGCCCTCGAGCTTCTTGTCCCGCACGAGCTCGGCGATGTCGGTGACGAGCTTCGCCTTGTTCACCTGGTAGGGGAGCTCGTTGATGACGATCTGCGATTTGTTGGACGACTCCTTTTCTTCGATCACCGCGCGGGCGCGCATCACGATGCGGCCTCGCCCCGTTTCCTGATAATCCTTGATCCCAGCTCGGCCATAGATGTATCCGCCCGTTGGGAAGTCGGGACCCTTCACGATTTTTCTGAGGGCCGCTACGTCGATGTCCGGATCGTCAATGATCGCGATCGTCGCACTTATGACTTCGCTGATGTTGTGTGGCGGAATGTTCGTCGCCATGCCGACTGCGATGCCCGATGAGCCGTTGATCAGAAGATTTGGAACGGCCGAGGGAAGAACTGTGGGCTCCTGGAGCCGGTCGTCGAAGTTGGGGGCGAAATTGACAGTGTTCTTGTCGATGTCGGCCAGCATCTCCATCGCAACGCGAGTAAGTCGCGCTTCTGTGTATCGATATGCCGCTGCCGAA
>JBDSVO010000026.1:0-6045 GCA_039927215.1 Gemmatimonadaceae bacterium | reverse complement strand
TGAAGGTCTCAATCGCCTATCGCGCCGGGTTCAAGGCGGTAGGAAGTCTCGTGTATGCGTGGCCCGATGCGCTCGACAAGGCAAAACTAGCCGACCGGGTTTTGCGGGAGCGCCTCGACCGTTTGGGCTTACGCTTCGATCAGATTCTCACTGAGTTCGTCGGTTACTCATCAACGCACGGAGCGCTCGTGGAGCGCGACCTCGGCGAACATGCTCGCACGCTGGCGCGTGAGCTTCCCGAAGTTCAGCTGCGGTTCGGCGTGCGTGGAAACGACAAGTCTCAAATCGAGCGTTTCACTCGGGAGATTGCGCCACTTGTACTGAACGGTCCGCCCAGCGTAACCGGTTTTGCCGGCGGCCGGCCGAAGGTGGAGGAGATTGTCGCCTATTGGCCCGCGCTGATCGACAAGACGACCGTCACCACCACCGTCGATATCATCTGATGCAAATTCGTTTGCGCGACATCGCGCACGCGCGCTCGGGTGACAAGGGCGACACCGCTAACGTCGGCGTCATCGCGTTAAGGCCAGAGTGGTTTTCGCTGTTGCAGCGTGAGCTGACCGTCCAACGTGTCGCCGATCATTTCGAGGGCGTGATCGATGGAGACGTCGAGCGCTTCGACCTGCCGAATCTGAACGCCCTGAATTTTCTGCTCCATGGCGCGCTCGATGGCGGAGGCACGCTCTCGCTCAAGACAGACGCACAGGGGAAAGTGTTTTCGACCGCGCTTCTGCGAATGAAAATCGACGTGCCCGACGACGAGGCGCGGGCGCTACAAATTCAACGGGGAATGGAACGATGACGCCGATCACGACGGCGCGGCTTATCGTTGCACTGATTGCTGCAATACTATTGGGTTACGGCATACGCACAGACAGCGAGGCCGTGAGGTGGGCGGGCATCGGGTTCCTGGTTGCCGCGCTGCTCATGCGCTTCATTCGTCCAGGGGAGAAACAATGACGGCCAGCTCGACAAGGACAGCACCGGGCAAATCGGACGCGTCCCAGATGGATGCGGTCAGAGTGGCGGCGAAGAACGGAAACGTCGTGTACTTCGACGGTCGCTACGTGCTGAAGAGCGACGTCGTCGTCTCGCCCGACGATCGCGGCTTTCTCCTCGGAGACGGGATCTACGAAGTCGCGGCGGCATACGACGGCAGATTCGTCGCGCTCGACCGGCACATGGATCGTTTGCGGCGGAGCCTGCGTGAGGCGCGCATCGACGACACCGTTGCGGATCCACTGGAGTCTGTGTTTACCGGACTTCTGGAGCGGAACGGGTTCGCGGAATCCGGAAAGACGATGGTTTATCTCCAGGTGACGCGTGGCGCAGCGCCCCGCACGCACGCGTTTCCAAAAACGCCGGTGCGCCCGACGGTCTATGCGTACGCGGCACCGTTTCCTGACATGGGTGACTTCTCTGTGGGTGTGGGGGCGATTGTGCGTCCCGACCTTCGCTGGTCGAGATGCGACATCAAGTCCATCTCCCTGATGGCGAACGTTCTTGAGAATCAGCGGGCAAAGGAGAGCGGCGCGTTCGAGGCGATTCTCGTACGCGACGGAGTTGTTCTCGAGGGAACACACACGAGCATTTTTGGCGTTCTCGGCGAGGAAGTGCGAACGGCGCCGCTCTCGAATCTCATTCTGCCCGGAATCACGCGCTCGATCGTCCTCGACATTTGCCGCGACAATGACATTCCGCTCCGCGAGGAGGCCATGTCGGAAGACGAGTTGCATCAGGCGGACGAGCTCTTCCTCACGGGCACGACGACTGAAGTCGTTGGAATCGTTTCGCTGGATGGAAAAGCGGTTGGCGACGGAAAGGTGGGACGAGTCACGACGCGTATCGAAGACCTTTACAGGACTGCGATCAGGACGTCGGCAACTTGAGCCAGAATGCGATGATCTACGACGGCGAGCTGCTTCTGCGCGTAGTGATCGCAGGTATTCTGACTGGACTACTCGGCTGGGAGCGGCAATCGGCTGGAAAGCCTGCAGGGTTTCGAACTCTCCTGCTGGTCGGGATGGCGGCGTGCCTGTTCGTGGTGGTCGGGGAGGCTGCGGCGGTCACATATCCGGCGGGCTCGTCTTCGTTACGGATCGAGCCGTTTCAGCTGATCCAGGCGGTTGCGGTAGGGATCGGATTTCTCGGCTCGGGCGTGGTATTTCTGTCACAGGATGGAACGCGAGTGTCGGGACTGACGACGGCGGCATCGATCTGGGCGACAGCCGCGATCGGCCTCACCGTTGGTTTCGGTCGCTATTTCCTTGCGGCCGGTACGACGGTTCTGATGCTCGTAACACTTCGCGTGCTGAGGCGATTCGACAGCTCGCACCCGCACGACTAATTGTGAGTCAGCCATCGATCGCAGCCGCGTGCGGGGTCTTAAAGTCCGCGTTCGGTTACGCTGGATTCCGCCCTGGTCAGGAAGCGGCGATAGAATCCGTTCTCGCCGGCCGTGACACACTTGTCGTGCTCCCAACCGGCGGCGGCAAATCCCTCTGCTTTCAGGTTCCCGCTCTCGTCCTTCCCGGACTAACAGTCGTCGTTTCGCCGCTCATCTCCTTGATGAAGGACCAGGTAGATGCCCTCGACGCGCGGGGACTTCCGGCCGCTTTCATCAATAGTTCACTGAATTCATCGCAGGTGAGCGACCGACTCGGCCGTGCAACGCGCGGGGAGCTCAAGCTGCTCTATCTCGCTCCCGAGCGATTCGATTACGGGAACATCGCCGAGCGGCTGCGCAAGATGGGAATCAGTCTGCTCGCAGTGGACGAAGCTCATTGCATCAGTCAGTGGGGACACGACTTCCGCCCGAGCTACCTCAGGGTCAAGGATGTTAGAGCCAAGCTCGGCGCTCCTCCCACGATTGCGCTCACTGCGACGGCGACCCCCAGCGTGCGCGATGACATCGTGCTCCAGCTCCGGCTTCGCGATCCCAAGATCGTCATCACCGGCTTCAACCGAACGAATCTGACGTACCACGTTCTTCCGGCCAGAAACGATGCCGAGAAGGATGCTCAGCTCGTGCAGACGCTGCGCTCACACGACGGGCTCGGCGTCGTTTACGCATCGACCCGAAAATCGGTTGACCGCTTGAGCACGATGCTCGAGCGACAGGGAATTCCAGCGGCCGCGTATCACGCCGGCCTGGAGGATCGCCAGCGCCGTGATGTCCAGGAATCGTTCATGGCCGAACGTCTCCGTGTCATCGTTGCGACCAACGCGTTCGGGATGGGGATCGACAAGCCGAATGTGCGACTCGTCGTGCATCACTCGATGCCGGGAACCCTCGAGGCGTATTACCAGGAGGCAGGAAGAGCTGGACGCGATGGAAAACACTCCGACGTTTTCCTGATCCACTCATTTCCCGACAGGTTCACTCACGAGTTCTTCATTCGGGGCTCATATCCCGAGCGCACCACAATCGAAGCCGTTTACACAACGCTCGTAAGGCAGTCCCAACGTGGTGAGCTTCCACAATCACCGTCTGTTCTCGCTTCGCTAGTGGGCGGAAAAACTTCCGAGCGCGAGGCAGAGAGCGCACTCCGCATTCTCAACACTGCCGGTGCAATCGTTGACGAAGCGGCATCAACCGCACTGGCGCGTGTCCGTCTCCTGGCGACGCCCGAGCGAATCAAGCGCGAGCTCACCGGTGACGCTGATCCGGCGCTTGGAATACTCCGAGCGTTGTGGCGTATCGCCGGCGAAAAGCTGCAAACGGGAGCGACTGTAAATCTCGATTCGCTTCCTCCAGGACTCGCTGGACTTCAAACCGCGTCGTCACTACTCGATGATCTGCAATCGCGACAGCTACTCATCTGGGAGCGTGTGGGCGGTGGACTTCGGCTTGTTTCTCCCGATATGCCGATACAGCGTCTTAACGTTGACTGGTCGCTACTTGCGCGGCGCAGAACGGCCGAGCTCAACAAGCTCGATGCCGTGCAGAAGTACGTCTATGCGAAAGGTTGCCGGCGCGGATTTGTATTGCGGTACTTCGGCGATCCGGCAGCGATGTCCAAGTGCGACGGCTGCGATAACTGCCTTGGCATTGCGGTAGCGCGACCGCCTGCGGGCGGACCATCTCCTCGCAAGGTTCGGGAGCGCAAACGCTCACGCGACCCCGGCACCGCAGGCCAGCCAGCGCGAGCCAAGCAAGGCGAGAAGGCCTCTCGTGCGAGCGAAGACATTTCGCTCGACGCGGCCGAACAAAAACTATTCGAAGCCTTGCGCGCCACGCGCAGCGAGATAGCCCGTAAAGAGAAACTCCCGGCGTATATTGTATTCTGGGACAGAACGCTGGCGGAAATCGCGAAGCGTCGCCCGCGCTCGCTTGCAGCGTTGCGCGAAGTTCCTGGCGTGGGAGCAGCTAAACTGGAGCGCTACGGCAACGAGTTCCTCGCGGTGATAAATCGGTCGGAAGGAACAGAAGCAGCTTGACCGTATGACTCGGGTCGCCGGCAACAGGTAGCGGGCAACGGGCAACGGATAGCGGCGTACTGATGGCGGCGCACCGGTAACGGCCAACAGGTACAGGCAACAGGTAACGGGACTTGGACGACTCTCTTTATTTCTCTGAGCAGCATCTGGCAGTCCGCGACATGGTCCGCGAATTCGCGCGCGACGAAGTCGCGCCCGTAGCAGCTCAATTCGATGCGTCCCAGGAATTTCCGTGGGCGAACATCAAGAAGATGGGCGAGCTCGGAATGCTCGGAATCCCATGGCCAGAGTCGCTCGGTGGCGCCGGTTTCGACACCCTCAGCTTCCTCATCGTCATTCACGAGATGGCGAAAGTCGACGCCTCTCATGCGATAACAATCTCCGCGCACACCACACTCGGCACTTCGCCGATTGTGAACTTTGGCACCGACGCGCAAAAGCAGCGGTACGTCCCACTTCTCGCGTCGGGTCGCGTGCTCGGCGGATTTGGCCTCACCGAGCCGACAGCCGGCAGCGACGCCGCAGGAACTCGAACTACCGCAGTCAGGAAGAACGATCATTACGTCCTCAACGGATCGAAGGTCTTCATTACACACGGCGGAGTCGGCGAGATCTTTGTCGTCACCGCTGTCACCGATCCGAAGCTCGACACGAAGGGCATCACATCGTTCATCGTCACCAAGGAAGCCGATCTGTCGCAGCGCGGCGCCGACGTGGATATCGGTCACGACCCGTCGCTCCCGGTAATGGCGGGGTTCCGTGCCGGAAAAAAGGAAGACAAGCTCGGCTGGCGCGCGTCCGACACCCGTGAGCTCATTTTCGAGGATGTCGAAGTACCCGTTGAGAACAGGCTTGGCGAGGACGGCATGGGATTCATCAACTTCATGCAGACGCTCGATTCAGGCCGCATCGGAATCGCTGCGCTCTCACTCGGTATCGCAGAGGGCGCCTTCGACCAGGCTCTGCACTACGCGGCGGGCCGCAAACAATTCGGCCGTGCGATCGCGAGCTTCCAGGGGATCCAGTTCCAGCTCTCCGACATGGCCACTGAAATCGAGGCAGGGAAGCACTTGATGTATCACGCGGCGTGGCTGGCCCAGCATAAGAAGCCATTCGGAAAAGAGGCCGCGATCGCAAAGCTTTTCTGCTCCGAGCTTGCGATGAGGTCCACGCTCAAGGCGATCCAGATCCACGGCGGCTATGGCTACACAAAGGACTATCCGGTCGAGCGCATGATGCGAGACGCCAAGGTGTGTGAAATCGGAGAGGGCACGTCGGAGATTCAGCGAATAGTCATCGCCCGTCACCTTCTGAGGGGCATCGCCGATTGACGTATTCCGAAGCGGCCAAGAAGCTCCGGTTGCCGCTCGGTTTCGCGCTCGGAATCCTTTACCTGTTATTCGCCCGACCGACACCGCTGACGCTCCTAACCGGCGGAGTAATTGCCCTCGCAGGAGTCGGTGTCCGGGCTTGGGCATCGGGCCACATTTCCAAAAACGAGCAGCTCGCGGTGACCGGACCATACGCGCACACAAGGAACCCGCTCTATTTCGGGAGTTTCCTGATTGCCGCGGGGTTCGCGATCGCCGCCCATTGGGCGCTTCT
>JBDSVO010000025.1:0-11205 GCA_039927215.1 Gemmatimonadaceae bacterium | reverse complement strand
AGGTATGCATAACTTTCTCTGAGAACTTCGGGATACCGGGGGGAGACTGAGATGACGTGCGCTGCGTCTCGCAAGGTCCGGCCTTCTTGAATGCGCGCGAACGCCTGAGTAACGCCGTGCTTGAACGCTCCGCCCGGCGGTTTGGTCCCGGTTTCTTCGTAATGCGGATTCACCCAGGGATCCTGCAGATCAACAACGAACGGCACCCCGAAACGCCGTTTCCAGCGGCGGCCGAGCGGTATGACTCCAAATTCCGTGGTGGAGAAGAAAATCAGATCGAACCGGCGCGTGCCAAGCAACTTGTCACCAGCCTGGCGGAGGAACCGACGGGACCGCAAACCCAGATTGCCAAATCCAAGGCGGCGCGTAAGCCGCTGTGGGAATGCGCGACACCGAACTACCTCGATGTCGTCCGGTATCGTGAGAAGGAGGTCGGGCTCGACCTGACCTTCCACAAATTCCGGCTCGACGGCGAGCACGACCGCGTGCCACCCGCACTCCGGCAGAGTCGGAAGCATCATCCTGACACGATGATGGTCCGGCGCGTTTATCGGGGGAAACCTCGGACTTACGATCAATACCGTCTTCATGCCGAAACTTGGATCGCGTGACGTGTGCGGGAGTCCTCGCTTCGTTTCAACGCGCGTGCTACCTGCTCCAGCAATACCGGAACGGAGCGCTCCCAGCAGAAGTAACGCTCCGCGGCAAGAAGGGCCTTGTCCCGCGCCGTGCGCAGCCGTTCGGGCTCGCCCAGAAGTAAGTTGAGCGCGTCGGCAAGCCCGCGAGGCTGGCCAGCAGCGAAGGTGACAACGCCGCCGTCTGCCATGTCCGCGACTTCCCGCTGGCCGGCGGTGTCGCTCGCGACGACCGCGACGCCGGCGAGCAAATACTGGAGAATCTTGTTGGTAATCGTCAGGTCCCTGCTTCGGCAGAACGGCAGCTCGCCCGCGAATCCAACGTCGTGCTCGGCGAGCCGCGAGATCAGCTCTTCATGCGGCACCTGATCATGAAAATGAATGCGCGTTCGCCAGTCGGCCGGAGCCCGCGCGAGAAGCGACTCGCGGTAGGCTGCGCCGCACTTTCCGCGAAGATGAATTTCGAAGGGAATTCGCACGTCCGGGAGCGCGTCGAGAAGTGTCTCCAGACCCCTGCCCCGCCCGACGACCTGAGAAAACCAGCATAGCGACGGGATACCGCGATCTATCCTGTCTCTCGTCTCGCCGTCGATCGCGTCGCGCTCCCGCAGTGAGAACGAGTTGTATACAACCGCCGGCGCAGGACAATCGTAGGATTCCGCAAGCGCCTCGGCGAGCCGCTTCGACGTGGTAGTGCTGAATGCTGCACCGCGCAGAACCGTCCGCTCCCACCGCCGTAGTGCGTCCACCGGGTAGCCGCGACGATCCTCCGGCAAGAGATCCTCCGAATGCCAGTCCTCCATGTCCACGGCAACCGCTCTGCCGCGCCGGAGCAATTCCATGCCTACCCACAACGACTGAGGATTGTGAGCGACGTAGAGGTCGGCCGGCCGCGCGAGGCAATGGCGGAGCATTGCCGGTCCCGCGATACCGAGTTGGCCGACAGTAATGATTCCGAAGCGCGCATAAAGCTCGCTGCCGAGGCGTTTGCGCGCGCGCGCCAGGAACAACGAAAGTCGTTTGGCCAAGGCATGCGATTCGGCGTCGACAAGAACAGTGTACGTCCATGCCTTTCCCTCGAGCAGCTGCCGATCGCGTGAAGCGAGATCAATCTCGAGGGTCGCACCGAGTACTTCGACGTCATGGCCCGCGCGGGAAAGAGTATCGGCTTCCTTGACGACGCGTGGGTTGGTGGAAAGTTGAAGGCCGGAGAGAATGGCAATGCGAGCCATTAGTTGTCGACCAGGATCGAATCGCCTGGTCTGTAGCACCAGAGCGGGCTGTGCCACCCTGCGGCGGGATCGAGGATTCGCTCGCCGCCCAGCGTTTCCGCCACGTAGCCGCGCACGATCAGCTCATCGCGGATGCCGGCCTGTTCTTCCGGTCCGTGCAGCTCCACGTAGATGCCCGGGCTTGCCTCGTCGATGATACGGCGGGCGCCGCGCAACACCGCCGCCGCCGCGCCCTCCACGTCGATCTTTATCATGTCCGGCGCTGGCTCTTCCGCGAGCATCTCATCGAGTGGAATTGAACGAACGGTGATGCGATCACTTCCCGCCGCAGGATATGACGTCTCGAGGCCAAGCAATTTTCCTTCGGTAGGCCGTTCGCTCGCGTATGCAAATGCCAGCTCGCCCTGCGATTCGGATGCGGCTAAGCGCACAGCCCGTACGTGGCCCAGGCCATTGACCTCCAGGTTGCGCTGGAGACTGGCGTACTCGATGGGCGCCGGCTCGAAGGCGATGACACGGCCGGATGGTCCGACCAGAGCCGCGAATATCAGCGACATCTGGCCCTTGTTCGCTCCGACGTCATAAACGGTCGAGCCTCGCCTGATCCGCGAGCCGAAGAAGCGGGGCGCCGCCGCCTCAGTGCCGAGGGCATACGACAGACCAATGCCTGGCTCGACGATGAAGTGCATTCCCTTCGCCGGCCCGCGCAACACCCGCCGCGTACTGCCGAAGGGAGCCAGAACCCTCACGAGACGCCGGGTGATGCTCATGCCAATGACCCTTCACGCGTCACCCGCAACAGTTTTTCTTTTATCCGGTCCACCTGCCGCTCGTAGGTATTGTCGAGCGCGAACAGACGTCGTTGATCCTGGATCTCCGTCGCGTTGAACTCGTCGAGTCGCGTTAACGTGTCGGCGAGAAGCTCAGGAAGAACAGAATCGTCGTCGTCCGGCGGCATGCGCAACAGCTCTGCATGACAAACGTAGGTCGAGATGCGACTTGAAACGACCACCTTTCCAGTGCTCAGGTACTCGAGAAGCTTGTGCGAGTTCGAGCGATCGTACTCCCGGCTGTCCGCCAAATAGCTGGTGACAAAGCAATCCATCTTCTCGATCTGCAACGCGAGATCGGAGGACGACACTGATCCGCAAAGGCGTACGTTCGGCTGTGATCGAAGAAAACCAACGAACTCCGCGATATCCGCGCTCACCTCCGCAGATGACGGCGGTGAATTGGCCAAGGGACCCCAGAAAGTGAACTCCACCGAGGGGTTCCGATGGACCATTCGTCTGAGGACAGCGCGATTCAGCGGCGGATGGGCAAGGTTCCCCGCAAATCCGACCCGAACGACTCCGTCAGCCATCACGCCGGGCCGGAGCGAGCCGCGCGTGATATTCGCAAAGGCCCGGGAAACCCCGTGATTGATGAACCACGCGGGTACGCCAATGTCTTTAAAGCTCGCCAGAATCTTCTCGGAAACGCTGAACACGACATCAGCACTGCGCGCGACGTTCACCTGGTACGGTTCGGAAAGAGGGTCGACCGGATGGAAGATCGCAACGCTCCCGCCGAATGCCTTGAGATCGGAGAACAGGTTGAACTCGAAAGACCACACGACATCGATGGGCCGGGGTATGGCCCTTAGAATCCTGCGGATCTGGCGCCGCATCAGACGATCGAACAGCGGCCGGACGTGAAATCGCAACACGAATGGAAATTGGGGTCTGTATCGCACCGTGTGGACGCCCGGATATTCCGCCACTGGATCGACACGAACGCCGGCCGGGCATTCAGGGTCAGGCGGCTCGAGGAAGTAGACCGTGTTACCCCGCCGCGCCAGCTCGATAGCGTAGTTGTGTTTCGATATATGGATGTGCTCCCACGGCTGCGGAGAGATCAGCAGGATGTTCTGATTCTCGAACAGCGCCATCTCAGCGCGCGGAAGCCGCTACGGAATCGGAGCTCGGCACGCGCAGAGAGAAGCCTCTTATGCGGTCCGCAACCGACGCCTGCTGCTCTCCCGTCATCTCCGGATATAGCGGGATTGAAAGAATCTCGTTCTGGTGCCGATATGCGACTGGAAAATCAGAAGGGGTATGACCCAGGTGTGCATAAGCAGGATAGAACGGGAGGGCTTTCGGATAGTTGATGACAGTCGGAATGCCCTGCTCGTGAAGGTGGGCCCGCAAGGCGTCCCGCCGGTCGCTGCGAATGACATAGAGATGATAGACGTGCTCACCGTCATTCCTGCGAGCTGGGGTACTGATTCCCGGAATGCCCGCGAGAAGCTCGTCGTACCGGCGGGCAAGCGCCTGACGCGCCGCCGTCCATTGGTGGATGTGCCGCAGCTTCACGTTGAGGATTGCCGCCTGCAAGCCATCCAGCCGGCTATTGATTCCTTCCATCACGTGATCACCCTTTCCGCCGTGTTGCGCAAAGAGCCCGGAGAATCGGGCAATGTCGTGCCGGTTGGTGACGAGACACCCTGCATCTCCCATCGCGCCGAGGTTTTTCCCCGGATAGAAAGAAAACGTTCCTGCGTCTCCCATTGTACCGACAAGGCGCCCCTTGTATCGTGCGAGGTGCGCCTGCGCGCAGTCTTCGATCACCCACAACCCGTTACTGCGCGCGACTTCAAGTATCGGGTCCATGTCGGCCGATTGACCGTAAAGATGCACGGCGATTATGCCGCGAGTCCGCGGCGTTATGCGGTGCTGGATATCCGCGGGATCGATACAATAGTGCGCCTCCTCGGTATCGCAGAACACAACCTGCCCGCCGGCCTGCGTGACTGTCTCCCCGCTCGCGATCCACGTGTGGGCTGTCGTGATCACTTCGTCGCCCTGCCCCACACCAAGGGCGCGCAAAGCGATGTAGATGGCGTCGGTGCCGTCGCCGCAAGAAACACAGTGCTCGACCCCGATGAGCTCCGCATAACGCCGCTCGAATTCCTGAACATGACGGCCGCGAATGAAGGACGACTCCCGAATGACCGTCGCGATCGCGTCGTCGATCTCTTCCCGAATCGTCAGGTACTGAGCGTGAAGATCGACAAACTCCATTTTACACGACCGGGTCGGAGGGTGAAATGCGTCGAATCAGCCTCGCGGGATTGCCGGCGTAGACGCCGGGCTCAGTGATGTCCCTGACAACAACGGATCCGGCGCCGATGACGACATGATCGCATATCCGCACCGGCAACACAGTGGCATTGGTGCCGATGGAAACGTGGCTTCCGATCACGGTTGGAAGCCATTTGCGCCGGTCGCCGCCGGCAGGGCCGCCATCGGCAAACAAGTCGTTGATGAACATGGCGCCGTGCGAGATGAAACAGTGGTCACCTATCGTTACAAGCTCACAGATGAAAGCGTGCGACTGAATGCAGCAATGCCTGCCGATCACCACTCCCTTCTGGATCTCGACGAAAGGGCCGACAAATGAGTGATCTCCGATCTCGCATTCGTAAATGTTGGCGGGCTCGATGACAGTCACGCCTTCGCCAAACCGTACGTCGCGTACCGCTACCGTCCTAATAAAAGGCAACACGTCGCGCTGCGCTGTAGATCCTGTCGATGATCTCTACGGTTTTCAGTCCTTCATAGCCGTTCGTCGCGATCACGCCCTGATGAGTGAGCACATCCACGACGTTTTCGTACACCAGGTCGTGATTGGACATCGACCCCTGGTAGTGCCCATAGCTGTTCGCCGGATTCCCCGCCGGCAAATCCCTGATCTCGTAGCCATCGATGCGCTGATACTCGAGCTCATTGAGGTACTGTCCCCCGATCTTGACCGTCCCTTTTTCGGCGAAGATGGTCAGCGATCCCTCCATGTTCTTCTCGAAGGAATTGATCGTGAAGTTGATCGATCCAAGCACGCCGTTGTGAAACCGAAGGGCTACCACACCTGTGTCCTCGAACTCCACAATCCCCTGGTGGGCGAAGTTGTTCACGAGGACAAACGCGTCCTTTACGTCCCCGACCATCCAGTAGAGAAGATCGATGAAATGGCTGAACTGGGTGTAAAGAGTCCCACCGTCCAGCTCTCTTGTGCCCTTCCAGCTGTCCTGATAGTAGTCGGCGTTACGGTTCC
Organism: Gemmatimonadaceae bacterium; assembly: GCA_039927215.1. Classification (GTDB taxonomy): domain Bacteria; phylum Gemmatimonadota; class Gemmatimonadetes; order Gemmatimonadales; family Gemmatimonadaceae; genus UBA4720. The sequence continues at coordinate 5,246 of JBDSVO010000025.1, read as the reverse complement.
AGAAGCAGTTGAGCTGCACGCTGTATAGCCGGCCGAGCCGGCCTTCATCAATCAGTCTTTTCACCGCCGCAACCGGGGGGTTGAAGCGGTTCTGCTTCACAATGAATAGACGCCGGTTGGCGCGTTCCGCCGCCTGAATCATGGTGCCGCAGTCGGCGACTGAAATTGCCATAGGCTTTTCGCAGAGCACGTGACAGCCGGCCTTAAGCGCAGCGACCGTGTGCTCGCAGTGAAGTCCGTTGGGGGTGCAGACGGCCACTACGTCGATGTTCTCTTCGCCCTCGAGCATCTTGTCGAGGCTCCGGTATGGACGCGCGCCATACCGATTCGCCAGCGTCTGAGCGCGGTCGAACAGCACGTCGGAGGTTGCCGAGAGGCGACCGACTCCGGCGATCTGCTCCGCATGCCGCGCCGCGATGCGTCCGCACCCCACAATCGCAAAGCTGAGGCCCGACGATGCCGCGATCATGGCCGGCTACCGTATCACGGACTTCATGATCTCCGCTATTCCGCGAAACGGACGCAGCACCGGGTACGCCTTGTAGATCGATTGCTCGCAGGCAAAGTCGCCATGCGGCCGCGGTGGACGACTCATCAATTCCGCAAACTCCTCATTGGTGAGCTGCAGCTTCTTCAGAACGAAGGCGCGGTCCAGTTCGAGCTGGTCCGGATCATAAATTGGCTGCGCCAGCTCGGCCAGTGCCTCCTGCTTCGTGATCTGTCCCGAAAAAATCAAGTTCGAGAGATGCGCCCGCCGCTTGTCGATGCCGAACTTGGCCGGGAGGATATACCCCTGATAGAAACGAGTGAAGATCGACTCATAATGCTTGCCGCCATAGTCCCGCCAGCCGAGCTCCTCGGTAATGAGGCGTTTCACGGCGGTCTTGTTGTAATCCACGTAGTTCAGGATGGGGTAGCTCCTGATCCCTTTGACCATCTGATAGTACTTCTTCACCTTCAGCCCCATGAAGGGAAAGGTGCGAAGCGGAACACTGCCAAACTCCTTGTGAATCGCCTGGATGTTGACGTGATCGTTCTTGTTGAAGATCCAGTGGGGCGGAAGCACGTGCTCTGTCACCACGTTGGTTCCACTCAGAATGGCGTTAATGCCATGCTTCGCCGCCAGACGATACAGAGTCGCAAAGATTGCGTGGTCGGTGATCGCTTCGATGTCGACGACCGAAGCTTTCAGGTAAGCCAGCTGCAGATCACGGAATTCTTCCCAGTCGATTACATACGTGAAAAGATCAAAGCCGAGGCGGCCGACGATGTTCTCGATGTTGCTTACCGCGAGCTCTGAATTCCATCCGTTGTCGAAGTGGACGGCAAGTGGACGAAGTCCCAGCTGTTTCGCGAGGTAGGCGACGTAAGTACTGTCGACACCACCACTCAGGCCGAGTATGCAGTCGTAAGACCGGTCCTTGCCCCTGTCGCGAATCTGACTCGCGATCTCCTCCAGCTGCCGGCGTCCTTCATCTCCCTTACGGACGTGATCCCTCTCGGCCCGCATGTAGTCAGCGAAGTAATGGGAGCGTCCCTTAGCGTCGAACCGCATGTTGGGATCGTCGTTGGTATCGAGCACGGATACACTACATTGGCGGTACCTGCTGCCGTCAGCGGGCGAATCCTTCGCGAGATCGAGCAGCTGGGCCGGCATTGTATCAGGCATTACCCGCGAGTGCCTCTGCATAAAGACGTTCGAGACTCTCGGCGAGTCGCTGAGGCCCGAACCTCAATATAGCCCGATTTCGAATGTCATCTCCGTGATACTGCGCGTGGTCGCGCCGCATCGCGGCCATCGCGTCCGCCAGGGCCCCGACGTCCCCGACAGGCACAAGAGTGCCATCTTCCGGCGTCACGATCGCGTCCGGACCGGCGCAGGCGGTGGAAACGACTGGCTTTCCGCGAGCCAGAGCTTCGATCAACACCACCCCGAATGTCTCGTACCGGCTGGGAAGCACGAACGCGTCGCACCGATCGAGCTCGTCGATCACTTGGAGTCGCGACAGGCGGCCGAGGAATTCAACTTTGTCGGCGATTCGGAGCGAGACAGAGAGTGCCTCGAGCGTTTCCTGCAATTCCCCGTCGCCACCGATTCGCAGAGCGACTTCCGGGGATTCGCCAAACGCCCTGTGGAAGGCGCGCAGCAAGAGTGCGTGATCCTTTATCGGCGTGAGATTTCCAAGGGCCAGAAAGTCAAAATTGCCCGACTTGCCGGAATGATGGGCAAGCGGAGCATGTACGACTTCTTCGTCGAGGACGTTTGAGATCCATTTGAAATGAATATCCTCCAGGCCCAGCTGGCGTGTCAGAAGGTCGCCGAGCGCCGGGCTGACGACCGCGACTGAGCTCGCAGCGCGGAGTGCCCGCCGCAATTTCGGATAGAGTCCATGCGGAACCAGTCCCCGGGCGAAAAAAGTGCTGTGCTCAGTCACGACGAAGGGAATTCCCGTTCGTCGCGACAAGCGGTGCGCCAGCAGGCCGGCGGGGTCACTGTTGTGGGCATGCAACACGTCGGGAGCGCCGAAACGCCGGCAGTATTCGTCGAAGGCGGCGACACCAGCGCGGACCCAGCCGATGTAGTTGGTGCGTGGCGATGGTGGCAGATAATAGAATCCTTCCACCCGCACGACAGGAATGCCCGTGATTTCTTCGACCGTCACGAAGCGGTCGGGGTGGGCGAACTTGTCGGCGAGCAGCCGCCACATTTCCCTGAAAGTGAGACCGTCCAGCGTGTTTCCCGGAGTTTTGCCGGCCACGCGGAAAAGTGCGGCTCTCGCCACCATTGGGATCGAGACGGCCTGCCGAATCGAGAGAGTTCCAACCTGGAAACCGGCCTTCTGGAGGACGGTGGCCTGGTGGTATTGAAAAATTCCGGGCAGATGGTTGCCTGGCGGAAGGAACTCCTCAGAGGGAATGAGAAGCACATGCGGCCGCCTGCGGGCGTCTGGTTCGGGCGCCGCCCGCAGGGCACCGGGCCGACCATCTATACTCGCTGGCACAACAGGACTTCAGTCGACGGACCGCCCCGAATGAGCCTCGTTGCCACCAGCTCGAGTGGGTAGAGCGCAACGCCAGCCACGCCGCCCCACACCTCGCCACGACAGGCGACGCGATAAACGAGAGAGAACCATCGCCTCGTAAGCGGACTGTCGGAGCGCACTGGATCGTTCATCAATACGAACATCGGCACTCTCTTCCGTACCACAAAGCCGTTTCGGGAGAGAGACTCCAGGATGCCTGGCTCTTCCCTCGACACGAAATGGGAGAGCTGCGTTGCCTGCCTCACCAGATTGTCCGAATAGAGAAACCATCCGCCCGGGCCAAGCAGCGAGGCGATGTTTCGGATCGCCTGTTCGTACCGGGCGTCGTCGACGATGTGAAAGAGCACGTCGAACGCAGACACGACGTCGCAGGATTCCGCTCCCAATCCATTCAACTCGGGATCGCCAATGTCCATCTTGAGGAAATGATTGGCGGGAAACAGTCCGGAGAGGCGGTCGACGACAATTTGCGTGATGTCGGACCCAGTGACTTCCTTCGCACCCCATCGGAGCCACTCCTTGACATAGACTCCCGTGCCTGATCCGATGTCGAGAACGCGCGTGTCGCCGGGTACCAGAGGAAGCTGTCGCGCGACTCGCCGGAAGACGTGGCGCCGCACGCGATAGAGAAAGGAATTATAGGAGCGGGAAAGCCCAATGTCCCCCACTCCGCGCTCGTCGTCGTGCGCGCGCAGACGCTCCTCCCAATAGGCGTCTGGTCGAAACGAATCCATTGGCGTTCTCAGACCTGCGGCGCACGGGCAACCGCAGAGCGGCGCCAGAGACGATCCCATACGAATCCGGCAATCGCTGCGGCCGGGAGGGAAGTTCCCTTGCGGTACCGGCTCGCAAGCGTGCGTCCCCCTTTCCTTCCGAGAAACTGCAGGTAATTCCGTGCTCGTTTGTCCGACAGACGCGTGAGAGCTGCGGTTCGTTCCGCGTCATCGAGCGGGCAGTCGTCAGCATGAAGTGCGGCGATTTCCATTTCGTCGCGCATTACCGTCCAGTCAACGCTGTCCTGGGTACGCTGCTCCTGGCCGGGGTGCTGCCTGTCCCATACCAGATCCATCGGCATCTTCACCACGTCGTAGCGACGCGAAATCTTTAGCCAGAGCTCCGGATCACCGATGTAGCGCCGGCCGGAGAAACCGCCAACCGCCTGAAACGACGAACGCCGCACTATCGTGGACCCTGGGGCGCGGGACAAAAGGTCTCCTCCAAAAAAATGTTCGCGATACGACTCCGCGGGTGTCAGGACGCGCGGGCACGGGCCCAGCACATCAGGAGTCGCCGAAAGACCCAGGCCTGCATCGGGGAAAGTCTCGATGCATCGAACCATCACCTCGAGACCATGGGGGTAGATCAGATCGTCGGAATCCACGTATTTCAAGTACGTTCCCCGCGCATGCTCAGCCGCGCGGTTCCTGTTCGGGAAGTCACCGATATTGGACTCATTCTGAAATACTCGCACGCGGCGGTCCGCCCGCTCGTATTCGCGTACAATGTCGAGCGTGTTGTCACTGGAGCAATTGTCGACGACAACCAACTCGAAATCCTGAAAGGTCGACCGAAGGACGCTCTCGATTGATTGCGCGATATAGTCAGCGCGGTTGTACGCGGTCATCAGAACGCTGACGCTCGGAGCGCCTGCTTCAGGCTGTCGGTCGCTCATACTGGCTGCAACCCGCTGGATTTCTGGGGAACTGGCGGCAGCCCGCAAGAACGTTCGTGCAGACTATCGAGCGTAGACGAACCTTGCGCCGCCGCTTGCCTGAACGCGCGAATGGCGGAGTCCGAAGCGCGCAGATTTCTCCAGACGTAGCGGCTCCAGGCAGCCTTCTCGCTCCAGCTGAGGCTCTGTTCCCGCGCGAGGATGCGGACTGCCCGCAAGAACGGAAGCGCGAGCTTTGGCTCTTCGTAGATGTACCCGAAGCTGCGATAGCGATAATACATGGCGGTCAGCGTGCGCTTGAAAGTGAATTCCGGGCTTTCGGTATGAAAATGGTATACGCGCGCTGCCGGATTGTAGACAATGGCGTGTCCGGCTCGAAGCGCATCGCGCGCCCAGATTGCGTCTTCGGCAAATGTGGTGCGCCTGAAGGGAATGCGCAGCAGCACTTCGCGGCGATACAGGGCGGTAACGTCGTCCCAGCCGCACGCAGCGAGCTTCTCGGCGGCAGACAGCCTATCGAATTCCTCCGC
>JBDSVO010000024.1:0-2782 GCA_039927215.1 Gemmatimonadaceae bacterium | reverse complement strand
TTGATCGGGACGCTGCTTGTTTTCATCGGCGTCTTCTGCTGGACTGCGTTCACTGTAATGCTGCAGCCGCTGGCAATGAGACTCGATCCTTTCCATTTGTCGGCCCTGACAATGACCGGAGGCGTGCTGCCTCTCCTGATTGTTTCGCCTCCAGCGCTCGTTGCGACGAGGTGGGAGAACATCGGTCCTGCTGTGTGGGTATCCGTTTTCTATGCAAGCGTAATCTCGATGGTTGTGGCTTATCTGTTCTGGTACCGCGGACTTCGAGTGCTCGGCCCGACGCGGACTGCCGTCTACAGCAATCTCCAGCCCGCCATCGCAATCATGGTTGCGTGGATTTTTCTGCACGAATCACCGACGCTCTGGCAGGGAGTTGGAACGGGAACGATCATGACCGGAATTTTCCTGACACGCACATGAGAATTGTCTTATTCGATATAGATGGTACGCTCCTCACAAGTGGCGGAGCGGGGCGCAGGTCGATGGAGCGCGCGCTGACCGAGGTGTTCGGGTCGGCCGGCTCGGGCGAATACCACTATGGCGGGAAGACCGACAGGCAGATCGTTCGCGATCTGATGCGCCGTGAAGGTTTCACCGACAAGGCCATCGACGCGCAGATGGATCAGCTTCTGGACTCGTATGTCTCCGGGCTCGCGACCGAGCTCGAATCCGGCAACCGCACGATGCTAATTCTGGACGGAGTCCTCGCACTGCTCGACGCGCTCGATAAGGAGGATCGTGTAGTTATCGGGCTTCTCACGGGAAACATCGAGACAGGTGCGCGCGCGAAGCTGAATGCGGCGGGCATAGATCCTTCGCGCTTTCGCGTGAACGCGTATGGCTCGGACCGCGAGTCGAGGCCCGAGCTGCCTGCGATCGCCCAGCGGCGGGCGAGCGAGCTGCTGGGCGTCGACGTCGAGGGAAACAGGCTTGTGATCATCGGCGACACTCCCCACGACATCAAGTGCGGCGAGGCGATCGGTGCCCGCGCAATTGCCGTGGCGACCGGCGGGTTCACAGTGGAGGAGCTCGCGGCGTACGAACCGTACGCGCTTTTCGAAACTCTCGCCGATACCGATGCCGTGCTCAGCGCGATCATGAATGCGTGAGGTAGAGCTCAAGAGCGTCGTCGATGATGTCGCGGCGCGTCGTGCCGGGATCGAGGCTGCCGGTGCTCGGCTTGTGTTCGCCGGGCGCCTGATCGATGCCCGTTACGATTTTCCGGATCACTCGATGTCGCTGCTCGATCATGTGCTGCGATTGCGTCTCTACGAGGATGATACGGGTAGACGTGGGCACATGGACTGGAAAGGACCGACTCTGTACGAAGGTGGATTCAAGGTCCGCGAAGAGTTGTCGACGGAAATGAGCGATCCCGCCGCGATGGCCAAAATACTCGTGAAGCTTGGATTCGTGGTGACCGTGGAGATCGAGAGGGAGATCGTGCAGTACGAGATCGGGGGTGCGACGGTCCGATTCGAGGAGTACCCGGATATGGATCCGCTCGTAGAGGTCGAGGGCCCGCCAGAGGCGATCGAGCGCGCGATCGAAGCGCTCGGACTCCCCCGCGAGGGATTCACTTCGGAGCGCCTACTGGAGTTCGTCGCCCGATTTGAGGCTCGAACAGGCAGGCGTGCGTCCCTGTCGCAGGCCGAGCTCCGCGGTGAGGCGGTATAGTACCGAGCAAGCGTAGGGCGGCACTCTCCACGCGAAAGGTGTCGCTTCCTCGACAGTGACTCCTTCCGCGAGATGGGCGTTCCGGCCGACATCGATTGCCTGAGTTTGGAATCCTGATAGATTCACTCGGCAATGAAATCCCGTAAACAGGTCGGCCGCCTCATCGTGGTCGCGGCGATCCTGCTGCCTATAGCGGTACAGTCACAGGAGAATTCGGCAAAGAGGCTTTCCAGCATCGTCAGCGTGGCGGTCGAGGAATACCGTAAAGCCGTAGACGAGCGCGGCAACGTTATCTCGGCGGAGGAATACGCTGAGACCACGTCTTTTCTTGGTGATGCGCGCGCAATCGCCGCTCGGCTCAAAGGTTACAACGCTCCGCCGAGCCAGGCCGTACTCGACACGCTCATCGCCGCAGTCAAAGCCAGGCGTCCCCCCACAGAAATCCAGCTGCTCGAAGCCCGGTTCCGGGGTGCGCTCGGCGTCGCCGGTGCGATGGACATGCCCTCCGGCCCGCTCGATACCGCGCGCGGGCACGCGCTCTACACTGCCAACTGCGCTTCCTGTCATAGCGAGGCCGGTCGCGGCGATGGACCCGCGGCAAAATCCCTCAGCGTCGCCCCTCCGGCGATTGGAGATGCGGGCAAAACCCCCGATCTGACGCCGACGCTTGCCTACAATGTCGTCTCGGTTGGGATTCGAGAAACTCCGATGCCGTCGTTCTCGACTCTCCCGCCGCAGGACCGGTGGGACATCGTGAACTATGTCTATTCGCTGCGCGGGCAGCCGATGGTTCTGCCCGTTGCTGCGGCGGACGCGACAGCAGCGCCCGGCACTGCCGCCGCACGGACGGTCATCGCGCTTCTGGACAGCGCACTCGAGTTTGCCCGAGCGGGTCGTCCCGCTGAAGCGGGCGATCGCGCATTCGACGCCTATATCGCGTTCGAGCCGCTTGAGACACCCGCGCGAGCGAAGCAGCCCGGTCTCGTCGCGTCGATGGAGCGCCATTTCGCCGACTTCAAGGGCGCTGTCAGAAAGAACGACATGAACGCCGCGCGGAGTGCACGCGAAGCAATCGCGCTCGATCTTCCGCGAGTTGTAGAGCTCA
>JBDSVO010000023.1:0-18937 GCA_039927215.1 Gemmatimonadaceae bacterium | reverse complement strand
GCGCGCTGGGAAAAGACACGCTCGCCGTCGCTTAGGTGGCCAATGATCTGGCGTATGCTCCATTTCCCGGGCGCGTACCGCTTGTCTTCCATTCCCGGCGCCAGTCCGTTCACGAGTGAAATGATTTCCTCGATCTGGCTCTCCAGCATGTCGAGCACGCTTCCTTTCGCGGCTTTGGCCGCCCGTGACACATAATCCTCCGCTGCTGACGCGTATTCTGACGGGTCGGGCCGTGTAGAGAGTGGATGTGACATGGTCAGGTTGCAACGCTGCGGTGACGGTCGCGCACCGCTTTCTTGAGAAGTGCGATCTGCTCCTCACCCTCAGAGGGCTCGGCCTGACCACCGGTGATGCGGCGTCTGGCGATGTTGGACCACGATGTCATGTGAAGCACCAGCTCCCAGATATTGTGTGCTGCGGGAATAGGGCGCTGAACTGCATCCTCGGCGCTCACTCCGACGAGCAGCTCGTTGAGCGCCGGGCCGTGCCATGCGTCGCCAAGCAGAGCGCGGCCGATCTCGTCGGCAATCTGCTCACCGCGGCCTCGTGCCCGCAGCGTGTTTACCAAATGTCGGTCCTCGGTTTGTGGATTCACTTGTCAGTATTGACTCGCTCGACCTTGTTGATTCGCTCTTCCAGTCTGCCGAGCATTGTCTTGATCTGCTGAATATCGCGAAACGTTCGGACGTTCACCTCGTAGTCGAGCTCGGCGCGCTTGTCAGCGTGGTTGCTCTGGCGGTTCTGGCTGATGAGCACGAAGCCGGTGATGAAGATTGCTTCAATGCTCAACACGATGCCAAGAAGACTGAACGGATAAACGTCGAATCGCCGCGCGATCATGAACAGCCCGGTGTTGATCGCGACCCAGAGCACGAACCACACCGTGTGAACGACGAGAAAATACGGGTGACCGATGAATCCCGTGACGCGGTCCGCGATTCTTTCGTGGGTCTGTGTTGCGCGGTCGATCTCTTCGGCGACATAAGGGAATTCGCCGAGCGCCTTGTGACAGGCAGGGTTGGCGCAGAAGACCGCGTCGGCGGGATTCTCGCCGCCGCAGGCGGGACATTTCACCCGCCCATCCGGGCGAGGGGCTCGTAGAGCTCGATGCGGTTGTTGTCCGGATCGCGCACCCACGCGAAGCGGCCGTAGTCGAACTCCTCGACTTTTTCGGTCCTGATGCCGTCGGCCTCGAGCTGTGCCATGAATGCGTTCAGGTTGTCGACTCGGTAGTTCACCTCGAACTCGTGCCGGCCGGTCGAAAGAGGTTTGTCCGTCTGGCTGATGGAGAACACGGTGCTCGCCCGCATCGATGGATCCAGATCGAAGCGGTAATGAAACTCCATTCCGAATGTCTCGGTGCCCTCGTACTGCGTGAACTCGATCCCGAGGTGTCGCGTGTACCACTCGGCCAGCTCCTTTGCCTTGTTCGAGAAAAGGAAGACGCCGCCGATGCCGTTGACGGCGAGGCGAGGGCGATCGGTTGATTCAGTCATGCTCGGTGGTGAGGAATCAGGATCGTCCCCGGGAAGCCAGGTAGAGCACCGCGATGTAAAGCGCGGCCAGTCCGACCATCAGGATGCCGCCCTTCAATGATACGGGCAGGAGATAGGACGCGTTACTCCCATCGGTAGCGATGAGGTAGACCCACTCGTCGAGGGCGAGCGCCAGACCCGATCCGAATGCAACCGATGCAACGTCGAGAGCGAGTGAGTTCCGGTTGAAAAGGGCGAGAGGAATCCCACCGGCTGTTATGAGAAGCAGGCCGGTAAAGAGGTGGTGGATGTTGTATCCCGCGACGTCGAAATCCGAATTCGGAGAACTCGTCAGCATTACTCGAGTGACGATAAACGTCACGAGTAGCGATGCCAGAATAAGCTTTGTGCGCCTGTAGTCCATGCAGCACGAAGTTATCCAAGCCAGGCATCTCAGGCATCCATGAAAGAGGGTCTATACGGATTCGGCGGATTTTCCGGATTCGGGCAGATCGTTCCAAGTGGCGCCAAAGTATGCGCAGCTCCATCGTTCCACGATTTTTTTGTTAACAAAAAGACCCCGCATGCTGAGTGGCGGTGCGCCAATCTTACGCCAGCTCGGAGACAATCCGAAAAATCCGTCGAATCCGTATAGACCCTCCGTCATAGATGCCTGATGGGCGCGTACAAAAAAAGAGCCGCACAAAAGGTGCGGCTCGATCGAGGCTTGGGCGGCGGGTCAGCTCGCGCGGAGCGCCCGCTTGGGTTTTGGCGGCGCTGCGTCCAGAAGCTGCGGGAGCTGCCATTCCTTGTCGAGCTTCTTATGGAAGCAGCGTTTGGGAACGATCTCTACGCCGGCTGTCGTGAGGTTCTCGTAGCGGCAGAGCTTCTCCGGAAAGCGTGAGATTGACGTGGCCTTGTAGTCGAGCGCGAGGAAGAAGTTGTCAGTCAGGCTGAGCGCGAAGATCTCGTCAATGTCGCGCGCCCGGGCGAGGCGCTCGACGCCGAGCACGACCTGACTGCCGAGTCCATTGCCATGCTCTTCGCGATCAACGGCCACCGACGACACTTCGGCCAGGGAAGGCGAGTATTCCTCGAGCGCGGCGCAAGCAACGACGCGGCCGCCTTTCACGGCGACGACGTAGCTCTCGATGTTCAGCGAGATCTGCTCTGGTGTGCGGGGCAGCATCAGTCCCTCAGCCACGTAACCCTTTACGAGGTCGAAGATCTGTTCCGCGTCCGCCTGCTTTGCCAGTCGCACGACTGGCTGCGCGTCGGGGAGGCCGGAGCGCTGAGCGAAGGGAAGGCTGGCTGCCGTTGCCGAGTGATTATGCACTCTAAATGAATAAATACACACACGGCCTGGCGCAAGAGGTAATGCGAGCGGGTAATGCGAGCGGGTAATGCGAGCGGGCAGGAAATCAGTCTGGCTGTCTGGGAGGCTTAAAACGCGGCCCTGCCGAAGAGTTGCTAAGGTCGACCGCTTAGCGGGGTGGAAGCTTACCCGTTACCTGACGCCATCCGAGCGCCGCTCCGCGTCTTGCTGAGATCTGCGCGACACCTACGAGGACGGCGCTGGCCGCGGTCCAGAGGAGTGCTTCCTTCCATCTGGTTTTGAGCGACTCAGGCCGGTTGGGCGGTTGCTTCGACGTCACTGCGCGCCAGCCGGCGTTCAGCGAGCGCTCTACGATCGCGCCCGCTACCACGGCAGAGCCCGCACCTACGGCCATCCAGACCGCTTTGCTCGCGGCCTGGTTCATCGAGGCAGCCTACCTCTTGGCGTAGACGCGGCTGCGTCCCGCTCTGTCGAAGGTGAGAACGTCATACCTCTCCTTCATCGCACCCTCCATGCCGGGAGAGCCGGCAGGCATGCCCGGCACCGCAATCCCGAGAACCGCCGGACGCTCCCTCAGGAGTCGCTTAATGACATCAGCGGGGACGTGGCCTTCGACGACGTAATTGCCAACCACAGCCGTGTGGCATGCCTCCAGCGCGGGGGTCACTCCGTACTTCTGTTTGACAAGTGTGAGGTCGGGCATGTCCATCGTCTCGACCTGGAACCCGTTTTTGCTGAGGTGGTCAACCCAGGCCTTGCAGCATCCGCATTGCGGTGTCTTGTAAACCTTGATCGCGATGGGTTTAAAAGTCTCCACCGCAGGGGCGTTGGCGGTTTCGACTCCTGGGGCGCTGGCCGTTTCGACTGCGGCCGCGTTGGCCGATTCGTCCCCGCAGGCCGATGCCGACGCAACAACGAATCCGCCTAATGAAACTTCAATCACGTTTCGTAGAAGTTTATTCATTTTATTCCTCGATTGGTGCGCCCGCTTCCTGCCACGCTCCCCATCCGCCTGCCATCGACGCAACGTTCGTGTAGCCCATCCGCTGCAGCGACTCAGCAGCCAGCGCGGCCCGGTATCCGCCGCCACAGTAAAGTATCAGCTCGCTCGCCTTATCCGGCGCGAATGTCTCGATGTCGCGCTCGATGATACCCTTGCCGAGATGCTCGGCTCCCCGCGCGTGGGCCTCGTTCCATTCGTTGTCCTCGCGCACATCGACCAGTCGGGCGCGGCGACTCTCCAGTGCAGCCCGCGTCTCTTCAACGCTAATCTCGCGAATTCTGGTCTTGGCGTCGTCTACAACCCGGAGAAATCCGGGCGAATGCTGTTTGTGTGCTTGAGCCATTCGCTCCTCTATCGGGACGCACGAGATTTCCGTGCCGGCCGCGGCGGTCCATCCAGCTCGGCAATCGTCCGCGTTGACGGCCCTCGGCTCTTCTTCAGGTTCGCCGAGACCTGCTCGCCGCGCTCGAGCACGCGCAGAATATTTTCGCCCGCGAGCTTCCGGAGTTCGTCGTCCGACCACCCGCGATGAGCCAGCTCCGCGAAGAGGGCAGGATATTTTGAGACATCCTCGAGGCCGACGACCACGTCGGTGATTCCGTCGAAGTCGCCGCCGATGCCGACATGATCGACGCCGGCGATTCGTCGCACATGCTCGATCTGCGCTACGACCTGGGAGATGACTGCTTTCGGAGCGGGATGTGCGGTGCGCCATTCCCGAATCTCGCGACTGATTGCAACGGTATCCGTACCGTGTCGTTTCCGGAGATCGGCCTCGAGTCGCTCGATGTCGGCCGAATAGGCAGCTACTTGCGGCGACACGAATGCAGTGACGAACGGAACCATCACGACTCCGCCATTGGCCGGGACGCGCTTCAGGATCGCGTCTGGAACGTTGCGCTTATGGTTCACCACCGCCTGCGCGCCGGAATGTGAAAAGATCACCGGCGCCGCGGAAACATCGAGCGCGTCGCTCATTGTTGCGGGCGACACATGCGAGAGGTCGACGAGCATCCCCATCCGATTCATCTCCCGCACCACTTCCTTTCCGAACTCAGTAAGACCGTCATGCTTCGCCGAATCGAGCGCCGCGTCGGCCCAATCTGTTGTGACGTTGTGCGTGAGGGTCATGTAACGCGCCCCGAGATCGTAGTACACGCGCAATGCGCCGAGTGAGTTCTCGATTGCGTGTCCGCCCTCGAGGCCGAGGACCGAGCCGATCTTGCCTTCCTTGTGTGCGCGGCGCAGATCGGCCGCGGTGAGTGCCCACTCGAGCTTGTCCGGATATCTCTCGATCACTCGGCGCGCGATGTCGATCTGCTCGAGCTGTACGCGAGCATATCCGGAATCCGCAATCTCGCCGGGGATGTAAATCGACCAGAACTGTCCGCTGACCATCCCCTGGCGCAGGCGCTCGAGATCGGTGTGACCGGCGGTGTGCTTGCGAAGATCGTAGGCGTCGACGTCGCGCGGAGCGGTTCGGCTTTCGCGAATTGCCCAGGGAAGATCGTTATGACCGTCGATCAGCGGTGTGGTTGAGAGAATGCGCCGCGCACGATCGAGATCGCTCTCAGGTTGTCTAGACACCATCGGTGTGCAGGCGGTAAGCACCAAAAGGGACAGTATCCATCTCATTTGATGAGGGTCCGGAGCTAAAGCGGGAAATCTCCGTAGCATGCAGCCGAAAGACGCACGAATTCAGGAGAAGCGAAAGTATAACGTGCTGGACTCACCTGCTCCATCGCGCTAGAATCTGCGTATGACTGAGAGCGAAGCGGGCAAGCTGGATTTCGGAGACCAGGGCTCGCTCGACGCCGGTCTCTCGGACATCGCGCATGGTCTGCGCGAGTCGGGAATTCTGCGCATCACGCGTCATGTCCGGGGAATGCTCGCGCGCGGCGAGAAGGTCGTGAATCTCACAGTCGGTGACTTCGATCCGCGTTACTTCCCGATTCCGAAAAAACTCGCCGAGGAGATTCAGGCGGCCGTGGGTCGCGGCGAGACGAATTATCCGACGCCCGAGGGTATGCTCCCGCTTCGGCAGGCAATTTCTGATTACGTGTATCGCACTGCCGGTGTTCGATATCCGGTAGAGGCGATTGTCGTGTGCAGCGGAGGACGCCCGGTTCTGTATGGCGCGTACCGCGCGATTCTGAATCCGGGCGACAAGGTGTTGTACTCGGTTCCATCGTGGCAGAACGATGCGTACTCAGGGCTCACGAAAGCCGAATCGATCGAGATCGAGGCGCGTCGAGAGACGGGATTCCAGCCGACGCTCAAGCAGCTGGCGCCCCATCTATCGAAGGCCGCGATGCTCTGCTTATGCTCGCCGGGTAATCCGACGGGCACGGTGATGACGGAAGAGCAGCTCACCGAAATCCTGAATGCGGTTGTCGCGGAGAATCGCACGCGCGAGGCAGAGGGACGCCGCCCGTTATTTGTCCTTCACGATCAGATGTACGGCGCGCTGGTTACAGAGGGACAGAAGCACACCTATCCTGCGGCCGCTGTCCCTGAAGTGGCGCGCTATTTAATCTCTGCGGACGGCGTTTCGAAGGCATACGCGGGAACGGGACTCAGGCTGGGCTGGATGCTCGTCCCGCCGGCGGTTGGTGCAAGGATTCGGGATCTGCTTTCACATGCAGGAGCGTGGGCGCCGCGGGCGGAGCAAATGGCGGTAGCGAAATTCCTGAACGATTCAGAAGCGATAGACGCGTTTCGAAAGGAAATGGACGCGCGATTGAGAGAACGTCTGTCAGCCCTGCACGAAGGATTTCAGGAGCTGGAGAGGGACGGCTATCCCGTTTCCTCTATCAATCCGCAGGGTGCGATCTACTTCTCGGCGCGCTTTGCACTGCATGGGCAATCCTTCAACGGGAAGGAGCTCGAGACGGACGATGATATCCGCATCTTGCTGCTCGAGCAGGCGGGGATTGCAGTAGTTCCTTTCCAGGCATTCGGCGTTCGCGGAAATACCGGTTGGTATCGGCTCTCAGTCGGCGCTGTTTCTCTCGACGAAATCCGAGAGATGTTCCCTCGTATCCGATCCCTACTCGATTCAGTTTCTTCGGCTGCTGGGCCGCCGGTCGGGACGCGTGAAGTGTCCGTCGGCATCCGCTAACACTGCGCACTCTATGGAGAGTCGGGCTCCGTAGAGTGCGCAATGTTAGCGGATACGCAGGACCCACGGCGATCCAGCCCGCGCAAAAATCCAGACTAAGTAGTTACGGGCTGATCAGACGCAGCGGGCGCGCGGGAAGCAGGCGAGCGCGGATTCGCGGGGACGGTATCAGGCGGAGCGTCATTCGCGTCGCCGTCCATTGCTTTGACTTGACGCTTCACGAGTGTCAGAATCGTGTAGACGGCCACCGGCTCCGCATCCTGGTTCGTTACTTCGACATCCCACGCTACTACTCCCTGCGGGATCTGGTCGGGCTGGGTGTCCTTCGGGGTTTTCAGCTTGCAGGTCAGTTTTACCTGGATCGTGTCGCCGATGTAGACCGGCTTCACGAATCTCAGATTGTCCAGGCCATAGTTGGCGAGCACGGGGCCCGGCGCGGGATCGACGAAAAGTCCTGCGGCCGCTGACAGAACGAAGTAGCCGTGCGCTACGCGCTTCTCGAACAGCGACTCCCTTGCCGCGATGTCGTCCATGTGCGCGTAGAAATGATCGCCGCTGATCCCCGCGAAGTTCACTATGTCGGCTTCGGTTACAGTGCGGCGGTGCGTGATCAACGTTTCCCCAATTTGCAGCTCGTCGAAATACTTACGGAACGGGTGGATGCTGTCTGACGGCTGAGCCGCGCCCTTGATCCATTCGTTGGATACCCGCGTGAGAGTCGTCGGTGATCCCTGGAGTGCCGTGCGCTGCATGTAGTGAAGGGCGCCCCGCACTCCGCCCATCTCTTCGCCGCCGCCGGCGCGACCCGGTCCTCCATGCACCAGGCCGGGCAGGGGAGAGCCGTGTCCCGTCGACGCCTTCGCGCTCTCGCGATTGATGATCATCAGCCGACCATGATGAGATGCAGTTCCCAACGCTACGTCGCGAGCGACGCTGTCGTCTGAGGTGAACAACGAGCCGACGAGACTTCCCCGTCCCATTTTCGCAAGCTCGATTGCTTCTTCCACGTTCTCGTACGGCATTACCGTGTTCACCGGACCGAACGCTTCGATGTTGTGCGGCTCGAGAGTGTCGAGCGGTGAGTCGCAATACAGAAGCGTCGCAGGGAAGAACGCGCCCTTCGATTTGTCACCCGACGCGACCTCGAAGTCGTCAGGATTGCCGAACACGAGCTCCGATCCCCGCTTGAGCTCCTCGACTCGCTCTCGCACTTCCTTCACCTGAGACCTGCCGACCAGCGGGCCCATCCTGATTCCATCGGTGCGGGGATCGCCGACCTTCACACCAGACAGGCGCTTCTCGATCGCCTTTATCGCGTCGTCCACCATCGCTTTCGGAACAAGCGTCCGGCGGATCGCGGTGCACTTCTGTCCCGCTTTCGCGGTCATTTCGCGGACGACTTCCTTGACGAAGAGATCGAATTCCTCCGTGCCCGGCGAAGCCTCCGGTGCGAGCATCGAGAAGTTGAGCGAGTCCGCTTCCATGTTGAAGCGAACTGCGTTGTCCACTATCGACGGCATGCTTTTGAGCTTCCGCCCCGTCGATGCCGAGCCGGTGAATGTCACGACGTCCTGACCGGTCACATGCTCGAGCAAGTCTCCGGTGCTGCCGACGATCAGCTGCAGCGCACCTTCGGGAAGAATCTTCGAATCGATCATCGCCCTCACCATTCCTTCCGTGAGATACGATGTAATCGTCGCCGGCTTCACGATCGCGGGCATTCCGGCGAGGAGCGTCGGCGCCAGCTTCTCCAGCATTCCCCAGCACGGAAAGTTGAACGCGTTGATGTGAACCGCCGTTCCCTCGAGCGGTACGCAGATGTGTCGGCCTACGAAAGTGTTGTCTTTGGACAGCGGCTCGACATTTCCCTCGACGTAATACGTCTCGTTCGGAAATTCTCGGCGGCCCCTGCTCGAGTAGGCGAAGAAAGTCCCTATGCCACCCTCGATGTCGACCCATGAATCGGTCTTCGTCGCTCCGGTGGCCTCGGACAGCTCGTAGAACTCTTCTTTCCGCTCCATCAGGAACTTCGCCATCTCCTTCAGCATCCGCGCACGCTCGTGGAATGTCATTGCGCGCATCTTGGGACCGCCCACGCTTCGAGCGTACTCGAGCATTCCCTTGAAATCGAGTCCGTCGCTGGTCGCTTCGGCAATCGTTTCGCCCGTCACAGCGTGCACGAGCGCAGTCCCGTTGCCGGCACCCTCGACCCACTCGCCCTGCGCGTAGCTCCTGAGTTTCATCGATTTCCCTTTAAACGATTCTGGTCACAAGAAAAAGCCATCACTTTGCTTTGTCACCCGCGGTCTCACGCCACGTCTTGTAGGACGTCTTCTGCTCGGGCCTGTCGGCCGGGATCTCACGCAGCGGATCGCAGGCGTGTAGCGAACGACGCAGCTCGGCCGGCAGCGACTGATAAAGACGAGTGCCTTCCGTCTTCCAGGCGAGCATCTCGTCACTGACATCCTTCACGATCTTCGCTGGATTTCCGACGACAACCTTGCGCTCGGGTATCTGCATCTCCGCGGGCACGAAGCACAGTGCGCCGACAATCGATCCCGCGCCTACCGTCGCATTGTCCATCACCACTGCGTTCATGCCGACGAGCGCGTTGCGGCAGATGCGCGCTCCGTGAACGATCGCACCGTGTCCGATGTGGGCGCTCTCCTCGAGAACGACGGTGACGCCGGGGAACACATGCAACGTGCAGTTCTCCTGAATGTTGCAGCCATCCTCGATGACAATTCCACCCCAGTCTCCACGAATTGCCGCGCCGGGCCCGACATAGACGTCCCGCCCGATGATGACGTTTCCAGTCACCGTCGCGTTGGGATGAATGAACGACGACTCGTGGATCACCGGAATGAACCCGTCGAAAGAAAAGATATTCGTGTGGCTCACACGCGCTCGATGATTGTCGCCATACCCTGGCCGACGCCGATGCACATCGTGCAAAGGGCGTGCTTCCCGTCTTTCTCCTCCAGCTCGTGCATTGCCGTCAGCAGTAGCCGCGCTCCCGACATTCCGAGCGGATGACCCAGCGCGATCGCTCCGCCGTTTGGATTCACGCGCGGGTCGTCATCGGCAATTCCCAGCTCGCGGAGGCAAGCGAGCGACTGCGCCGCAAAGGCTTCATTGAGCTCGATGACTGACATCTCGTCGAGTGTCAGTCCCGCTTTGTCGAGCGCCATGCGCGAGGCGAGAACCGGGCCCATACCCATGATCCGTGGCTCCACACCCGCCACCGCCGATGCCACGATTCGCGCCTTCGGCTTCAGGTCCATTCTCCCGACTGCCGTCTCGGACGCCACATAGATGGCGCACGCACCATCGTTGATGCCCGAAGAATTCCCTGCGGTGACCGAGCCTTTTCCATCGGTTCGAAATGCAGGCTTCAGCTTCGCCAGCTTCTCCATTGTCGTATCCGGACGAAGAAATTCGTCCTGTGCGAAATCGTGCGATTCCTTCGCTTTGCCCGCAGGCGGTATCTGCACCGGTGCTATCTCGCGCTCGAACCGTCCGCGACTGCGTGCGGCGGCCGCCTTCTCCTGCGATCTGCATGCAAACGTGTCCTGATCCACTCGTGACACTTTGAACTTCTCCGAGACGTTCTCCGCGGTCTGGCCCATCGAGTCGATGCCGTAGGTATCGCGCATCTTCGGATTCACGAACCGCCAGCCGATGCTCGTATCGAACATCTCGAAATTCCGCGAGAAAGGCTGGCTCGCTTTGGCCATCACAAAGGGCGCTCGGGTCATGTGCTCCACCCCGCCGGCAATGTAGACATCGCCATCTCCAAGCCGGGCGGCTCGCGCGGCATTCACCACTGCGCTCATTCCCGATGCGCACAGGCGATTGACTGTCTCTCCCGCAACCGACGTCGGGAGACCGGCGAGAAGCAGCGCCATTCGCGCAACGTTCCGATTGTCCTCGCCCGCCTGGTTCGCGCAGCCGAAGATCACGTCGGTCACGGCGTCGACAGCGATTTTCGGGTTCCGCTCGACCAGTCGTGCTATTACGTGAGCCGCCAGATCGTCGGCTCGAACTGAGGCCAGGGAGCCGCCGAAGCTGCCTATTGGGGTTCGAATGCCATCTATCAGATACGCGTCGGGCATGAATCGAATCTAACAGCGCGGTATCCGCTGCCCGTTAACCGTAGCCGTTTGCTGTCACCGGTCACCCCTACCGACATTGGACCCCGCAAATGCATGAAAGGGTTGAGTGCCAGCAGTTGATATGGAAGTCGTAGCCTAAATGCTTACTTTCAATTCCCGATTACAGTGAAATGCTGATGGCCGAGCTGACGTCTGATACGGTGTTGCAGCGTGCCCCGCTGATGAACGTGGAGCTCGGTCCGAACACGACTATTCGTGTCGATGGGAGGGAAGTCGCTGTCGGCGCCAACGTTCTGCCGATTCTGGAGGCGTTCGCACACCCGATCGCCTACTCGAAAGCGGTCAAGGATCTCTCCGCGCGTGTCACTGGCGTGCAGGGGTGGATCGAGCTCGTCTCGACTATCACGAATCTTTACAAGGCGGGCGTCCTCGTCGATGAGGCGGGAACGGCGCCCGCGCCAAGTATGGGCTGGGCCGCGCCCGAAGTTCACGTGGCGATGCTCAACGACCAGGTGCGTACCCGGGCATTCCTTGGAGCTATCGAGGAAGTTGTTCGTCCGGGCGACATCGTCCTCGACATCGGGACCGGCACTGGCGTGCTCGCCGCAGCCGCAGCACGCGCGGGTGCCCGGCATGTCTATGCCATCGAGGCGACCCATATCGGCGAGGCTGCCAAAGAGCTGTTCGCCGCCAACGGTTTGGCGGACCGTATTACCGTGTTGACCGGATGGTCTTCGCATCTGGAGCTACCCGAGCGGGCAAACGTTCTCGTTGCGGAGATCATCGGCAACGATCCGCTTGAAGAGGGGGTAATGGAGACTTTCGCCGATGCGCGGAAACGCTTTCTGACTGAAGATGCTCGCGTCATTCCCTGCGGAGTAAAGGTCTTCGCTTTGCCGGTTACGGTGTCTGACAAAATGATCTCAAAGTTCACGTTTACATCGGATGATGCCGACAAATGGCGGGAATGGTACGGAATTGATTTTAGCTCTCTCCGCACTTCGCCCATCAATCGTTCGGTTGTATTCAGATATCCGCCCCACGAGGCTCGCGGCTGGCCAGTACTTGCCGAGCCCTTTATGCTGGCGAACCTGGACCTGAGTGGAGCGAGCCACCCTGTTGTTAACGAAGCGGCGGAGTTTACAGTTACCGCCGGTGGATCGCTTAGCGGGCTGATCGTATACTTCGAGCTCGACGTCGGACCGGGGCAACGCCTCACCACGTCGCCCGCCGTAGCGGACGCGACCTCCAGCTGGTGGGTGAAGATATGGTTGTTGGAGGCTCCCGTGGACGTGAAGGCCGGTGACAAGCTCAAAGTCTCTTACAGGTACCGCGTCGATTCGCCGGGAACTCGGATAGAGATCGTTCCATCCTGAGTGAATCCGGCAACACCTGACCTCGTAAACGAAACCGATAAGGCGATGCCTCACGAATTCATAATCGCCGACGTGAATACCGGCGTAATGACGATTACGCTCAACCGGCCGGCTGTGCTCAACAGCTTCAACGGTCAGATGGCCCGCGAGCTGCGCGCCGCACTCGATGATTCGCGCGCCGACAAGACGGTGCGCGCGGTGATGCTGACCGGTGCCGGCCGCGCGTTTTGTGCGGGACAGGATCTGTCGGAAGTGCCGGCGGCAAAGGAAGGAGAAGCCTTCGATCTCGGTGCTACTGTCCGGGCTACATACAATCCGGTCATCAACTCGATCAGGAAACTCGAGCTTCCGGTCGTCTGCGCCGTGAACGGTGTCGCGGCAGGCGCCGGAGCCAATCTCGCGCTGGCATGCGATATCGTCTTGGCCTCGGAAACGGCGTCGTTCATTCAATCATTCGCGAAAATCGGACTCATCCCCGATTGCAGCGGCACTTTCTTCCTCCCGCGTATAGTCGGGCTTCCGCGCGCGACTGCGATGATGATGACCGCCGAGAAGATCGATGCTCGGCGCGCGTATGAGTTTGGCATGGTCTACCGGGTCTGTTCAGCAGAGACGCTGCAAGCCGAGGCACTGGCGCTCGCGACGGAGCTGGCGGCAATGCCGACGCGCGGACTGGGACTCACCAAGCGCGCGCTCAATGCGTCCCTGTCGAACGACCTCGAGGCGCAGCTCGAGCTCGAGGCTGATCTTCAACGCGAGGCCGGCCGCACAACCGATTTCGTGGAAGGCGTCCGCGCGTTCCTGGAAAAGCGAAAGCCGAACTTCACCGGGGAGTAGGTGGAGGCACCAGGCCGCGAGTCGAAAGTCGGAGTCATTGGTGCAGGCGCGATGGGCAGCGGCATCGCGCAGGTTGCCGCGACCTACGGCCATCCCGTCACCCTGTACGACACGAGCCCGGATGCCCTGAATCGAGCGCTGGCAGGGATTCAGAAGAATCTCGCGCGATCGGTTGAGAAGGGACGGCTCAGCGCTGAAGACGCGACCGCGGTTCGCGATCGTATCACTGTCGCTGGTGCCGGCGCGGGCGACCGTTCGTCGCTCGAAGTATTTCGGGGTTCCGCACTGGTCATCGAAGCGGTCGTCGAGGACCTCGACGTCAAACGCGACCTCTTCGCGCGGCTCGAGTCAGTACTTGGTGTCGATGCAATCCTCGGCACCAACACCTCGTCTCTCTCAGTCACCGCCATTGGCGGCGGATGCACGCATCCAGAACGGGTTATAGGAATTCATTTCTTCAATCCTCCTACAGTGTTGCCCTTGGTAGAGATCGTTCCCGGTCTCGAGACTAGCGAGGACGTTACGACCGCCGCGCGATCGTTGATCGACGCGTGGGGAAAGACAACCGTGCGCGCGACCGATACACCCGGCTTCATCGTCAATCGCATCGCGCGTCCCTACTACGGCGAAGCTCTGCGCATTTACGAGGAAGGCATCGCCGACATGGCGACGATTGACTGGGCGATGCGCGAGCTCGGCGGGTTCAAGATGGGGCCGTTCGAGCTGATGGACTTCATCGGCAATGACATCAACTTCGCGGCGACGCGATCCGTTTTCGAGGGGACTTACTTCGACCCGCGCTACAAACCTTTCGCGACGCAGCAGCGCTTGTTCGAGGCGGGTTTTTTTGGAAGGAAAAGCGGTCGTGGGTATTACGACTACTCTCCGGGAGCAAAGCGGCCTGAGGCTACCGAGAATCGCGCGCTCGGCGAGACGATCTTCCATCGCATCCTGGCGATGCTCATCAACGAAGCTGCTGAAGCGGTCCT
Organism: Gemmatimonadaceae bacterium; assembly: GCA_039927215.1. GTDB lineage: Bacteria > Gemmatimonadota > Gemmatimonadetes > Gemmatimonadales > Gemmatimonadaceae > UBA4720. The sequence continues at coordinate 4,685 of JBDSVO010000023.1, read as the reverse complement.
GTTTCGAACGGCGAGCGCCGAGGATATCGATCTCGCGATGACGAAAGGGGTCAACTATCCGAGGGGACTTCTCGCATGGGCGGATGAGATTGGAATTGGCGCCGTGCTCGCCCAGCTCGAGGCGCTGCACGCGGAATACGGTGAAGATCGCTATCGACCGAGCGCGCTTCTTCGGCGGATGGCAGCGCTGCGTGCCACGTTCATCAAGAAAAAACAATAGCTCAGACCTGACTCTGTAGCCCGGTCATTCGCTGCCGAGCGGCGATTGACTAATTTGAGCGAATGACAGGTACGCTAGCCCGTCCATCAACACCGGCCGGAACGGCCGCAAGTGCTCGCCTCGACTGGAAGCGCATCGCCTACCTCGTTCTCGCATCGCGCGGGCTCGACGACACGGAAGAGCAAAAGCTCATACCGGAGAAAAAAGTCGTCTACCAGTTCTCCGCGCGCGGACACGAGCTTGCGCAGATCATCCTCGGATCGCTCCTCGACGGTGAACACGACGCGGCCGGCGCCTACTATCGGTCGCGACCGCTTCTGCTGACGCTCGGACTGACTCTTGAGGACGCGTTCGCCGGCCCTCTCAGAAAATCCGGCGGTTTCAGCGACGGGCGTGACATTGGAGTCGTCTGCAACCTGCCGAAGAAAAAAGGGACGATCGTTCTACCGATGTCGGGAGACGTGGGCTCGCAATACACTCCGTCTGTCGGCTGGGCGCAGGCTATCACCTACCATCGCGACGTGCTTGGCGACCGCTCGTACGATCGCTCGATCGCTGTCGTCCTCGGCGGCGAAGCATCGGTCGCGACCAACGGATTCTGGTCTTCGCTCACCATTGCGACTACGCTGAAGCTGCCCATCCTCTTCTACATCGAGGACAACGGCTACGGTATCTCGGTGCCGGCACACCTCCAGACTCCGGGCGGCAACATCGCCGAGAATCTCGCGTCGTTCCGGAATCTCTGCATTCGGGACGGCGACGGCTCGGAGCCCGCGGAAGCCGCTCGGCTGTTCGATGATGTCGTCGGATACGTCCGCGACGGAAAGGGCCCGGCGCTGCTTCGTCTCCGCGTCCCTCGGCTCTGCGGACACTCGGGCCAGGACACACAGGCCTACAAGTCGCCGGAATTTCTGGCTGAGGAGCAGGCGTGCGATCCGCTCCCGAAGCTCAAGAGATTTCTCATTCCAGCAGTGATGTCCGAAGAAGAATTCTCCGACCTCGAATCCAGAGCGGAGCGGGACGTCAGAGAAGCACTCGAAGGCGCCCTGGCGCGGCCGGAGCCTGATCCCGCGCGTATCCTCCGTTATCGGTTTTCAGAAACTGGCGATGACGGCCAACCGGACCTTCAGCAGGTAGGCGGCCTCGCCGCAAGCAGGTACGAATTTCCTGCCTCGAGCGATCGACCTCAGCCGGAAGCTCAGCGCACGAACATGCTCACCGCAATTCGGCGCACACTCGAGCACGAGCTCGAGATCAATCCGCGAGTTCTCGTTTTTGGTGAAGACGTAGGACCGAAGGGCGGTGTTCATGCCGCGACGATGGGATTGCAGGACACGTTTGGCGACAAGCGCGTGTTCGACACGAGCCTCTCGGAGGAGGGAATCATCGGCCGCGCGGTAGGAATGGCAATCGCCGGTCTCATGCCGGTTGCCGAGATTCAGTTCCGCAAATACGCCGACCCTGCTACGGAACAGCTCAACAATTGTGGAACCATGCGGTGGCGAACGGCAAACAGATTCGCAGCGCCAATCATCGTGCGTCTGCCGGGTGGATTCGCAAAAGTCGGCGACCCATGGCACAGCGTGTCGGGCGAAGTGATGTGGGCGCACGCCATCGGCTGGCAGATGTGCTATCCGTCGAACGCCGAGGACGCGGTTGGACTCTTGCGCGCGGCACTGCGCAGCAACAATCCGACAATCTTCTTCGAGCATCGCCATCTGCTCGACGGCCCATGGGCGCGCCGCCCGTATCCCGGTGACGATTACGTATTGCCGATGGGAAAGGCGAGGATCACGAAGAGCGGAGATGCGCTCAGCGTCGTGACGTGGGGCGCGATGGTTGAGCGCTGCGAACTTGCCGCCAAGAACGTAGGCGAGTCAATCGAGATCATAGATCTCCGCACCATATCTCCGTGGGACCGGCGCGCCGTCCTCGATTCCGTATCGCGTACGCGGCGGTGCCTCATCGTGCACGAAGACGGTATCACGGCCGGGTTCGGCGCCGAGGTTGCGGCGACTGTAGCGCAGGAGGCGTTCTTCAATCTCGATGCCCCGATCCAGCGTCTGGCAATTCCCGACGTTCCGGTGCCGCACAACTTCGGACTGATGGAAGCTGTAGTGCCGGGCGTTGAGTCGATCGCCAGGCGAATGCGCGAGGTGCTCGAGGCGTGACGGTCTCGGGAACTGGGATGGTGGACGTAACCGTCCCGACGGAACAGAGCGAAGGAACTGAAACCGTGATATCGCTCTGGTTCAAGGCAGTGGGCGAGCAGGTTACCGAGAACGAGCCGCTGCTCGAGGTGAGCACCGACAAGGTGAACGTCGAGATAGCGGCGCCGGCAAGCGGCACGCTGGCCGAGATCCTCAAGAACGACGGCGACAAAGTTGATCCAGGGGATCTGGTGGGACGGATTGCGCTGGAGGGATCGAGTGCGCGCCCGGAGCCCGCGCCTACGAAATCGGGTGCGGAGCCTGGCAGCCTTCCACAAGCGGATGGTGCGTCCAAGACGCCGGCAGTTGGCACTCGCGCGGTTGGCGATGCGGCGTCAGAGTTGAGTCCCGCAGTGCGGCGGCTGCTGAAAGAACATGATCTCGACCCCTCGACAATTGCAGGAACGGGTCGGGGCGGGCGGATCACGCACCAGGACGTGATAAACGTTGTCGAGTTGCGAGGCGACGCCGCGGAAGGCGGCTCAGCTAAAACTGCGCCTCCCTCGAGCGGTAGCGCGCGCGGGCCATCGGTGATTCCGAGCCGCAGCGTTCCGCACTCGCAAATGCGTCGCACGATTGCGCAGCACATGGTCCAGAGCATGTCCGTCGCGCCGCATGTGACGAGTGTCTTCGACGCGGATCTTTCGGCTATCGTCGCCCATCGCGAAGCAAACAAAGCTGACTTCAAATCCCGCGGCGCGAACCTCACATACACTGCGTACTTCGTCGCAGCAGCCGTCGAAGCGCTGAAGGCGGTTCCGGAGGCGAACAGTCGCTGGCACGATGACCGTCTCGAGATTCTCGAGGACTTCAACATCGGCGTAGCAACGGCGCTTCCAAAGGGCGGGCTGATCGTGCCCGTCATTCGCAAAGCGCAGGACCTGGATCTATTCGCGACAGCCGAGCGTCTGGCAGACCTCACCGAGCGCGCGCGAGGCGGCTCGCTGGATCCAAAGGACGTCCAGGCCGGGACGTTCACGATCTCGAACCACGGAGTGAGTGGAAGCCTCGTAGCCGCACCCATCGTCATCAACCAACCACAAGTCGCAATACTCGGCGTCGGCAAGCTCGAGCGCAGAGTTGTCGTCGAAGACGTGAACGGCAAAGAGGAGATGGTGATCAAGCCGATATGCTACGTGACGCTCACGATCGATCACCGCGTGCTCGACGGATTTCAGGCAAATCAATTCCTGACGAGGTTCGTCGAGGTGCTCGAAGCCGTGTAACCCGGCGCACTAGTGCTATGAGAGCTTCCTCCTCAGTGACGCAGTCCGCGTCCGCCGTTCGGTGGCCCGAATTTCGCTCGTCTCGCAACGGATCGAGCTCGAAACACCCTCTACCGAGACAACAGCGATGAGCAGCATTCTCGAAACAGTTCAACAACAGTTAACGCCGGAAACCGTCAACCAAATCAGTCAGCAGCTGGGCATGGACCCGGTAGCGACCCGTCAGGCCATCGATGGCGCGCTTCCAGTCGTGCTCGGGGGCATGGCAGGGCATGCCGATGACCCGGCAAATGCAGCGGCGATTCACGCTGAAGCAGACAATCACGCTTCGATGCTCGGTGGCCTTGGAGGACTCATCCCCGGCGGCCAGTCGGGTGGTGACGCATCCGGCGGAATCCTCGGCGGACTCGGAAGCATCCTCGGAGGCGGCGGCGGACTGGGGGGAATTCTCGGCAACGTACTCGGTGGCAATAATTCCGCGGTCGAGGACGGTGTCAGTCAGGCGAGCGGTCTCGATTCGCCACGCGCCAAACAGCTAATGATGATTCTGGTGCCTCTCGTTCTCGCTGCGCTCGCGCACCGCAAGCGAAGTGGTGGCCTCGAGCCCGCGCACGTGGGCCCCGTGCTGCGACAGGAAGCTCAGGAAGCGCAGGCGCACGCTGAACGACAAGCCCCGCACAGGGGAGGATTGCTCGGTGGCATCATGGATCACGTGATGCAAAAACCCAAGTAACCCGCGCAACCACGTTCCGCCAGGCCGGCTACGGCCGGTTACCGGTGCGAAGAAACTCTGCGAAGTCGTCCGGGAGATCGCTCTCCATGATTCCGCGCATCGCTCGTTCGACATCGTATTCGACTCTTACGTAGTCGCACTTAAACGAATCGGTGCCGAGCTCTACGACCGCGTAGCCTGCGCGCCAATCGCCGTCTTTTGGGCGCCCGACTGTGCCGGTGTTCACGAAGTGGATGCCCTCCACTTCGCGGTGCCACGGCAGGTGTGTGTGTCCGAACGCGATCACGTCACCGCTT
>JBDSVO010000022.1:0-5303 GCA_039927215.1 Gemmatimonadaceae bacterium | reverse complement strand
CCGAGCTGATACTCGCGCTCTTCGTTCTGTCCGCCGGTCACGCGACCGTGGTGAAGGCCCAGATCACCGGCGCAATCATCGGCAATAGCCTCCTCGGTCTGGGTTTGGCGATCGTCGTCGGCACGTTTGGCCGGCCGAATCAGAAGTTCAATCGCGCGAGTGCCGGACGGCTGTCGAGCTTGCTCATCCTCGCGGTGATCGCTTTGATGATTCCGGCGCTCTTCGATTACACGGAAAGGGACATCACCGGCGCCGTCCACGCCTCCGTACTCGATGAGCAATTGAGCCTCGGCGTCGCAGTCGTGCTGATCCTCGTTTACGTCGCCAATCTCGCCTACTCGCTCATCACGCACCGCGACACATTCGCGGCCGTGGACGAGATCGAGGAAAAGGGAGCCGCAGTGAAAGTGCCGGCCGCGCATTCAGCGGGCGGTCACGACGCCTGGCCGCTCTGGAAAGTTCTCGGCGTATTGATCGGTGCAACGATCATCACGGCGATTGAAGCGGAGCTCGTCTCCGGAGCTCTCGACGCAACTTCGGCACGCATCGGTGTGACGACATTCTTCCTCGGCATCACCGTGCTCGCAGTCGTCGGCAACGCAGCCGAGTACGTCTCAGCCGTGTATTTCGCGCGCGAGGACAGAATGGACCTGGTGATGAACATCACCGTCGGGTCGACGATTCAGATCGCGTTGCTCGTCGCGCCGGTTCTCGTGCTGGTCTCGTACTTCATGGGTAAGCCGATGGACCTCGTGTTCAGCAATCCGCTCGAGCTGATCGCGATTGCCGGGGTCGCGTTCGCCGTCAACGCCATCGCGCACGATGGTGAGACCACATGGTTCGAGGGCGTGCTGCTGCTGGCGGTCTACGTCCTCCTCGGGCTCGCGTTCTTCTTTGTGACGCCGCCGGCCTGAGGTTGCCGCGAATCTTTGTTTGCATTACGGCATCGTTGTCTGCAAACTCACCGCTCACTTCTCAATGGAATCCTGTGATCAGAAATCGACCAAGCCTGGTTGGGCTGGTGGTTGTCGTATTTGCCGCGTTGGTGGGCTGCACTGGCTATCCCCAATCGAGTGAAGCTCGCGAGGCGAGTGCCCCGTCGCGTTATCTCTACGTCTGGGCGGGCACCGGGCACGATTCAACCGCTGGCCTCGCCATGATCACGGTTCTCGACGCTAACCCGGTGAGCAAGACTTACGGTTCCGTTATCGCGGCACAGACGGTGGACTCCAGCGGATTGATGCCGCATCACACCGAGTTCGTGTTGCCCGCCAAGGGACCGTTTTTCGCGAACGATTTCAAAGGTGACAAGTCGTTCATGATCGACTTCAGCGATCCGCTGCATCCGCGCTCGAGTGGACAAATCGCGCGCGTTCCAGGCGGGCGCAAGGTTCATTCATTCGCGCGTCTCGCGAACGGGAACGTTCTCGCCACCGTTCAATTCGGCGACGGCAAAACCGCGGGAGACGCGGGAAGTCTCGCCGAGTTCGATTCGCGCGGTCGGCTGGTTCGGAACACATCGTCGAGCGATCCCGCATTCCCTGGAGCGAAAATTCGTACATACGCGCTCACCGTTCTCCCGGCGATCGACCGTGTCGTGACGACGAGCTCACCGATGAGCAGCGAACGAACCGCCAACGTGGTTCAGGTCTGGCGGCTTTCCGATCTCAAGCTGCTGAAGACACTGCCTGTTCCGGAGCTGCCGGGTGATTCGACGCACATGTACCCGTTCGAGGTCCGTGCTCTCGACGACGGATCAGCACTGGTGAACACGTATTACTGCGGATTCTTCCGGCTGACGTCGCTCGACACAAATCCGCAGATAACGCGCGTGCTCACGATGTCTCAGCCGGGGAACATTGGCTGCAGCGTACCGCATATCGAGGGAAAATTCTGGGTGATGCCGATTGCCTACGCGCACCGGTTTGCGACAATCGACATTTCCGATCCCGGACATCCGAAAGAGGTTGCCTCGTTTCAAACCGATTCGACGTTCTTCCCGCACTGGATTTCATCCGATCCGCGGAGCGATCGCGTCGTGGTAACGGATCAGGAGGATGGTCCGCCGGTGGTGCTCGTTGCCCACCTCGATAAGGCGACGGGACGTCTCTCGTGGGACGAGGCGTTTCGGGATGCCGGCGCCGCTAAGCCGGGCGTCAGCTACCACCGCGCCAGCTGGCCCAACGGAGTGAAAGGAATGGCGATGCCGCACGGGGCGCTCTTCGTACCGTAACACCGGCCCCGCAGACGATAGCGATTCTGGAAGGCGCGCCAGGCGACGATTGACTGGCTGCCTGCGCGAATCCATATTGCATCCAAAACGCATCCGGAGCGCTAATGGCCACACTGACGATCAAGAACCTTCCCGACGCTCTCTACCGGAGGTTGAAAGCAAAGGCAGCTGAGCATCGGCGCAGCATCAACAGCGAGGCGATACTTGCGGTCGAGCGCGCGGTTGCCGATTCCGGAGCACGGGAACCCGATGAGATTCTCGCCGGTCTTCGCCAGGCGCGGGCTCGGCTGGAACGGGTATTCGTCACCGATTCCTCGCTTCGCGCCGGGCGGAGTCAGGGCCGTGCATGATTGTCGCCGATGCGAATCTCATCGCGTACCTGATCTTTCCAGGCGAACGCACTGAAGAGGCCGAAGTAGTTTTTCTGGCGGATCCCGTGTGGATCGTGCCGGTGTTATGTGTGAGTGAGCTGCGGAGTGTGGTCAGTCAGTATGTGCGCAAGGGCGATCTTACCCTCGGGCAGGGCGCGGCGGCGATGGAGCGGGCGTCTGAATTGATTAACGGACGTGAGGCACCCGTGAATTCGCGTGACGTACTGGAGCTCGCACATCGATCGGGATGCTCGAGTTACGACTGTGAATACGTCGCTCTCGCAATGTCACTCGACGTGCCCCTTGTTACGTCGGACAAGGCGGTGCTGCGCGCGTTTCCGCGTGTGGCCAATGCGCCTGAGGATTTTCTCGCCTAGCTGATCGCCGCGGACCCGCCCATGAGGGCCCGCCCATCCGGCATCTATGAAGGAGGGTCTATACGGATTCGGCGGATTCGGCGGATTCTCCGGATTGTCTCCGAGCTGGCGCCAAGACAGGCGAACCGCCACCGAGCATTGAGAGATTTGTATAAAAAAACAAAAAAAGAAACGGTTGGCCCACGCGTACTAGCTTTACGCCAGTATGACCGATCCGCCGAATCCGGAAAATCCGCCGAATCGTTGTAGACCCTCCGTCATAGATGCAGGATGAGCGGACTAATAACCCGACTTACTCCCTCAAACCCGATTGTATCGAGGGTCCTCAGCGGCGCCGGCATCGTTTTCGGGATAAGGGTCGCCTCGGCCGCGCTCGCGTTCGTATCGATTGCCGCGCTGGCGCGGTGGATGGGTGCGGCCGAGTACGGAGTTTTCGCGTACGCGTACTCGTGGCTGTTCCTTCTCGCGCTGCCCGCCGGCCTCGGCTTGTCGGCGGTGTGCGTCCGATTTCTCGCCGAATATGTGGCGCTCGATGACTGGGCGAAGGTTCGAGGTCTGATCGGACGAAGTGCAGGTCTCACGCTCACAACCGGTACCGCGATCGCACTGATCGCCGCGACGGTAATCTGGCTCGGCCCGGATCTGATCAGGCCTCAGTATCGAATTCCCCTGCTGATCGCAGTGTTCGGCGTTCCACTCATTGCGCTTGCGACCCTCGGCTCGCAGGTCGGGCGCGCGTTCGGGTGGGTGGCGTGGGCCTACGGGCCCTCGCAGCTCTGGCAGCCGGTGGCGCTGCTCATCGTTGCGGGATCGATGGCGACCGCCGGTGCGTCAATGAATGCGCGGGTGATGATTCCGGTTTCGCTGATCATCGGTGGTTTGACGTTGATCGTTCAGGCAATCGTGTACGCGCGGCGGCTTCGCCCTCAGCTTCGCAACGTCCCGGCCGCATACCATCAACGCGCGTGGCTGCGGGTAGCCGTCCCGCTGCTGGTAATCGACAGCTTCACCGCTTTGATCATGCACGCAGACATCGTCATGGTCGGAATTTTTCTGACCCCCGAAGATGTAGCGCACTATTTTGCGGCGACGCGGCTGGCGATGGTCGCGAGTTTCTTTGTCGCGTCAGTCGGTGCGCTGGCCGGCCCGAATCTCGCGGCGTTGCATGCGCAGGGCAAAACGCGCGACATGCAGGAGCTGTTGGCGGGCGTCACTCCGTGGATGACAGTTCCTGCGCTCATCGTCACAATCCTGCTCGCAGTCGCCGGCTGGTGGCTGCTGCGTCTCTTCGGCCCAGGCTTCGAAACGGGCTATGTAGCGCTTCTACTGTTAGCAGCGGGTCATCTGGTAGCGAGCGCGAACGGTCCGGCGGGGCTGGTTTTAAACATGACCGGCCATCAGGACTGGGCCGGACTCACCTATGGAGGCGCGGCGCTGACGAACATTGCGCTGAACGCCTTGCTGATTCCCCGTTTCGGAATCGCAGGCGCTGCGCTGGCGACGGGACTCACAACGATGGGGATGAGCGCAACGCTAGTTACTCTCGTTCGCCGCAGACTGGGATTGCGGAGCTCGATTTTCGGCGTGCTTCGAACCAGAGAAGTTCGAGGGGATTGACGCGGGCGCCGTTGCACGTTATACTGAACCATATGGTTCAGTATCAACCAGCGCGGCTCGACCACGCATTCTCAGTTCTCTCCGATTCCACCCGCCGAGGGATCCTCGAGCGCCTCGGCAGGTCCGACGCGTCGATCAGCGACCTCGCCGGCAAATTCGAGATGACCCTCACCGGAATGAAGAAACATGTGAAGGCCCTCGAGGACGCCGGACTGGTCACCACAAAAAAGGTCGGACGGGTTCGGACTTGCAGGCTCGGGCCCCGGCGTTTGGAAGACGAAATAGCCTGGATCGAGAAGTACCAGGAAATGCTGGAAGGCCGTCTCAACCGGCTCGAGGAATTCCTCGAGCGCACAAAAGGAACGGAATGATGACTACAGCAACGAAGGAACCCATGCACAAATCAATCGTCACGAAGCCCGCTGATCGCGAGATCCGCATCGAGCGCGAGTTCGCCGCGTCGCGCGAGCGAGTGTGGCAGGCATTCACCGACCCGAAGCTCCTCGCCCAATGGTGGGGTCGCGGCAACAAGCTCGACATCGAGCAGTACGAGCTAGAGCGCGGCGGGCACTGGCGGTTCGTCGAGCACGGTCCCGAGGGCGTTTCGGGCTTCGAGGGTCGCATGCGCGAGGTGACGCCGATGGAGCGCCTCGTTCAGACCTTCGAGTGGGACGGCATGCCGGGCCACGTGATCGTAAACATCAC
>JBDSVO010000021.1:0-4738 GCA_039927215.1 Gemmatimonadaceae bacterium | reverse complement strand
CGCACGACGGACTTGCGCTGCCGAGGATGAGCGACGCGTTCGGCGGATTGCCGTCCGTGATGTTTTCGCCGCGCGACATTCAGCTCATCGCCGGCGCGCCTGGGGAGCGGCGACGATACCTCGACCTCGTGCTGGCGCTCACGTCGCGAAAATATTTGATGGCGCTTCAGCAGTACCGGGCTTCACTGCTGCAACGGAATGCGGCATTGCGCGAGGCGGTGAGACATCGCGATCGCGAAGATGCGGTCGCCGCCTGGGAGCCTGCGTTAGCCGAAGCGGGCGCGACAATTTTTTGCGAGCGCACAGAGTGGGTCGCGAATCATGCAGCAGAGTTCTCGAGACTCTGCACGGCGATCGGCGAGGAGGGTGAACAGCGCATGACCTATCGCACTTCACTGCCTCGCGACGTCGAGCCGAAAGAGGCGCTCGCTGCTTTACTGCAACGACAGCGTTCCACGGATATCCGTCGTGGAATGACGCACTCCGGCCCGCATCGCGACGATCTCCATCTGACGCTGAACGATCGCGACCTGCGCGCGTTTGGATCAGCCGGCCAACAGAGAACCGCGGCGATTGCGCTGCGGATGCTCGAGGCCGCGACGCTGCGGGCTGAGTGTGGACTACAGCCATTGCTTCTACTGGATGACCCGTTCGCCGAGCTGGATCTGCGACGCTCCGCGCGGATTCTCGCTCTGCTTGACAGCGAGGGGCTGGGCCAGACAATCCTGGCCGTGCCACGCGAGAGTGACATTCCCGCTGAACTGCTCTCGCTGGATCGTGCGCGCATTCAATCGGGCAGTGTTGCGAGGACAAACTCTTGAAGGAAAAGCGCCGTCGTCCCGAAGGACTTCAAAAACTTCCGCGGCCCGAGAGTCTCAAGAAGGTTCTCGCCGAATACCTGGACAAGAAAGGTCTCGCTAAACGAGTGCATCAGGCGAACGCGATCGACGACTGGGCGGAGGTCGTCGGGCCCCAGATTGCCAAGGTTACCGAGGCACTTTCGGTTACGCCCGACGGCACACTTTTCGTCGCGGTTACGACCAACGGGTGGATGACGGAGCTCTCGCTGATGGAGCCCGAGCTGGTACGGGCGCTCAACGCCCACGGAGGTACTTGGAGAGTCAGAAAAATCCGTTTCCGGCTGAAGGGATAAGTTATTTGGCGATAAGCGTTTAGTCCGCAAGATTTCGTTTGCGTTCGAACGCGGTGAGCGCTAAATTGAAAAGAATCTGAGCAGGTCTCGTTTCGGGACATGTTTGGTCCCTTCCTATCCGTCCAACCCGCACATAATGCCGAAGACTGCCACGGCCACCCAGACACGCTACGACGCTGGTCAGATTCAGGTTTTGAAAGGTCTGGATGCCGTTCGAAAACGCCCCGGGATGTACATCGGTTCCACCTCATCCCGCGGACTCCACCACCTCGCTTACGAGGTCGTAGACAACTCCATCGACGAAGCACTCGCCGGGCACGCGAGCAAGATCAGCCTCGTGATCCATGCCGACGATTCCATCACGGTCGCGGACAACGGGCGAGGCATTCCAGTCGATCTCCATCCGACTGAGAAGATTCCCGGAGTCGAGCTGGCGATGACCGTGCTTCACGCCGGTGGCAAGTTCGACAAGAGCAGCTACAAGGTTTCCGGCGGGCTTCATGGCGTTGGCGTCTCGGTCGTCAATGCGCTGTCCGAGGAGCTGAAGGTCTGGGTTAAGCGCGGCGGCAAGGAGCACTACATGGATTTCGTGCGCGGGAGCACGAGGACCCAGCTCTGCGTTCGCGGCAAGACTAATCCGGGCGACAGCGGGACGAAGGTGTGGTTCAAGCCCGACCCCGAGATTTTCACCGAGCTCAGGTACGATTATGCGACGCTGGCGAACCGCCTCCGCGAGCTCTCGTACCTGAACAAGGGCGTCGAGATCAGGCTTGGCGACGAGCGTGAGGGACAGGAGAAGCAGGAAACCTTCATGGCAAAGGGTGGCCTGAAGGAGATGGTCGGGTTCCTCAACTCAACAAAGAAGCCGCTCCACCAGGAGATCGTCTACATCGACACCCGGCGCGACGACATCGGCATCGAGCTCGCGTTCCAGTACAACGACGGCTACAACGAGAACGTTTTCTCGTTCGTCAACAACGTGAACACGCACGAAGGCGGAACACACCTCACCGGTTTCAAGGCCGCCCTCACGCGAACGATCAATGCCTATGCGACGAAAGCAAATGCGCTGAAGAAGGCCGATTTCACTCTGAGCGGTGACGATGTACGAGAAGGTCTTACGGCCGTCCTTTCCGTAAAGGTCAACGAGCCGCAGTTCGAGGGTCAGACCAAGACCAAGCTCGGCAATTCAGAAGTCGAAGGTGCAGTCAAAACTGTGGTGAACGAGATGCTCGGCGCATATCTCGAGGAGCATCCCCGCGTCGCGAACATCGTCATTGAGAAGGCTGTGTCGGCCGCGCGTGCGAGAGAAGCAGCGCGAAAGGCGCGCGATCTGACGCGCAAGAAGTCGGCGCTCGACGTCGGGAATCTTCCCGGCAAACTGGCCGACTGCTCGCTCAGCGATCCCGCTCTTTGCGAGATCTATCTCGTCGAAGGCGACAGCGCCGGAGGCTCGGCAAAGCAAGGCCGCAATCGCGCGTTCCAGGCGATTCTTCCGCTACGCGGCAAGATCCTCAATGTAGAGCGCGCGCGAATCGACAGAGTCCTGGGGAACGAGGAGATCAGGACGATCATCACTGCTATCGGCGCTGGGATCAAGGACGAGTTCTCGATCGAGAACGTGCGCTACCACAAGTGCATCCTGATGACAGATGCCGACGTAGACGGAGCGCACATCAGAACGCTTCTGCTGACGTTTTTCTTCAGGCAGATGCCGGAGCTGATCGAGGCAGGGTATGTCTACATCGCACAGCCACCGCTGTATCGCGTAGCGAAGGGTAAGGAAGAGTTCTATGCGTACGACGAAAAGGAGCGCGAAGAGTATGTCGCTCGCCTTGGTAACGGCGACGGCAAGAGCTCGGTGAACATTCAGCGCTACAAGGGCCTTGGCGAGATGAATCCGCTGCAGCTCTGGAACACGACGATGGATCCCGAGACCCGGACGATTCTCAAGGTCACGATGGAAGACGCTGTGCTCGCGGATCAGACATTCCAGATGCTGATGGGAGACGAAGTTGAACCTCGGCGGTTGTTCATCGAGCAGAACGCCAAGTTCGCGGGGAACCTCGACATCTAGACAGAACGCCCGCTACCCGTACCTGTTGGCCGTTGCGCGCACGCCGCTTTCAGTCAGCTGAAACGATGGAACACGAATCGCGCCGCCGGATTACTCTGGCGGCGCTTTCCATTTCTCCCGGGCCTTGGCCGTGATGCGATGCGAGATCAGCTCGAGCGCTGGAATTGGAGCATCCTCGATATGAATCGCCTCGGATAATGCCCTCCGCCCGACGGCGATCCCGTGATCATCCTGAGCGTGGATAGATCCAATCGGCTCGTCTTTCTCCACGTAATCGCCCGGCTGCACAGGAATTACGAATCCAACCGCCGGATCGATCGAATCCTCCATGGTTCGCCGGCCACCGCCGAGCGAGATGATGCCGTGGCCTACGACGCGCGGCGAGACACGCGCGACGTAGCCGGCGCGCGGCGCGAGATAGTCAGCGCGCGACGGTGTCGCCGGCAGAAGGCGCTGGTCCTCGATCACGCGCCGATCTCCGCCCTGCGCGGCGATGATCTCACCAAACTTTTCGAGAGCGCGGCCCGACGTTATCGCTTCGCGCATCAGCGGCCACGCATCGTCCACCTTCCGCACCTTTCTGGCGAGCACCAGCATCTCGGCGCCGAGCGCGTAGGTGACCTGCATCAGGTCTGGGGGCCCGTGTCCCTTGAGCGCCGCGATCGACTCGGCCACCTCGAGCGAGTTCCCGCACGCAAATCCAAGCGGACGATCCATCGCCGTAAAAAGTGCGACCGTCGGACAGTTTCGGCGCGCACCGAGGTCGATCATCGCGCGCGCCAGCGCCAGCTCGCTCTTTTCATCGGTGATGAACGATCCAGATCCACGCTTGATATCGAGAACCAATCCCGTCAGACCCTCAGCGAGCTTCTTGCTCATGATGCTCGCTGCAATGAGTGGAACGGCTTCGACTGTCGCACTAGTGTCACGCAGAGCGTAGAGCTTTCTGTCCGCGGGCGCGATCTCTCCCGTTTGCCCGATCAACGCGCAGCCGATTTTCTCGATCTGCTCTCTTGCTTCAGCGAGCGAAAGATCAGTGCGGAAGCCCGGTATCGATTCGAGCTTGTCCAGCGTTCCGCCGGTGTGTCCGAGTCCCCGGCCCGACATCATCGGAACTGCGACGCCAAGCGAAGCGATGAGTGGCGCGATCACGAGCGACACCTTGTCGCCCACGCCACCTGTCGAGTGCTTGTCGATCCTCGGTGCGGTGATATGTGCAATGTCGAGCACCGATCCGCTGGCGAGCATCGCGTCGGTCAACGCGTACATTTCTTCGCCGTCGAGGCCACGAAAAAAAATCGCCATCAGGAGCGCCGACATCTGATAGTCCGGGACGTCCCCGGCAGTGTAGGCGTTGATGAGCTCGTGCCACTCCGCGTCTGTGATGCGGCCCGCATCGCGCTTCCGCTCGATGAGACGTGGGACGATCATTCGTCGTCAGGCGGTGTATGGCAGACAGGCGGCACTATCTCATCTCCCTGAGGAATCGATGCGCGTAAGTGTATTGA
>JBDSVO010000020.1:0-16248 GCA_039927215.1 Gemmatimonadaceae bacterium | reverse complement strand
ACGAGCTACGGCTCCACTCGATCAGAAGGTCCGTATCAGGTGGCCGCCAACCGGCACCTCGCGAATGCTGAAGCGCTCTTGACCGCGTTCAGAACCGATTCGCGCGATGCCAGGATGGACGCGCAGCTGTCGAAATGGGCGCGTGATCTGTTGTCGAACACACGTCTGCTGCTGGATTCACCAGCCGCGGAGGATCCGCAGCGCGCCAGACTGCTCGGCGATCTCGAGCTGGTGCTGGCGCAGATAGTTCAGCTCTCGCCGGGAGCTGCGCCGCAGGACCGTGAGCTGATAGAAGGAAGCATTCGGAATGGACAGGTGATGACACGCTTGCGCACCGCGATTCCCGCGGGGCCAACGAGAGGACTATAGGGAGAAATGATGAAGACAGCATTCATGGTCGTCGCAGCCGCATTTTTCGCAAGCGGCGTGGCGAAGACCACAGACAAGGTCGTGGCGCGCGGGGAGAAGTCCGGCCGCGCTGCTTCGGCCATAAAGGCTACGTCGCTTATGATGCTTGCGCCGGCGCCGTGGGCAAAAAGGGATCCGGCCGATTCACTGTACCGTGAAGCTCGCGCCGCGCTCGGCAAAGGCGACTACAAGAAGGCCGCTGAAATATTCAGGCGGATCAACGCGCAGTATCCGCAATCCGAATACGCGGGCGAGTCACTGTACTATCTCGCGTTCTCGGAGTATCGCATCGGCGGCTCCGACCATCTCCACAGCGCGCTGAATTCGCTGTCGCTGATCGAAACCCGGTACCCGGCGCTCGCGAAGCGGAGTGACGCGAAGGCGCTTCGCACGCGCGTCTGCGGCGAGCTCGCCCGGCAAGGCGACGAGGCCTGTGCGGCCGAGGTTGCAAGAGCGGTGACGAGCGCAGTGTCGGGAGCGGTCACTGAGGCGGTCTCCGGTGCGGTTGCGGGAGCGGTTGCAGGAGCCGTCTCCGGCGCGGTTGCAGCCGCCGAGGCACTGAGTAACTCCAGCTTGAGTCGGCGATCCGGATGTCCCTCAGAAGACGATGATGACGACGAGCGTGTTGCCGCGCTGAATGCACTCATTCAGATGGATGCAGACCGTGCGATGCCTATCCTGACCAAGGTTCTGGAGCGTCGTGATGCATGCTCAGTTGGACTGCGCCGGAAGGCCGTGTTCCTGGTGTCGCAGAAGCGAACACCAGAGACGGCGGACATTCTCATGCGCATCGCACGCAACGATCCCGACCAGGAAGTACGTGAGCAGGCGGTGTTCTGGCTGTCGCAGGTTCCCGATGAGCGTGCGGTAACGATGCTCCAGGAGATTCTGAGCACTTCCAACAACGAAGAGCTACAGGACAAGGCGCTGTTCGCTTTGTCGCAGCACAGAAGCGCGAATGCCGCCAAGTTCCTGCGCGACTTCGCACTTCGCGAGAATGCGTCGGACGAGCTGCGCGGCAAGGCAATTTTCTGGCTCGGTCAGCGCCGCTCCCCGGAAAACATGGAATTCCTGCGCTCGCTCTACTCTCGCGTCCGAAGCGAAGAGGTCAAGGAAAAAATCCTTTTCTCACTCTCGCAACAGCGTGGTGTAGGCAACGACCAGTGGCTTCTCGACGTCGCTCGCAACACCAGGGAGACCATCGAGCTCAGAAAGAAGGCGCTGTTCTGGGCGGGGCAGGGCATGGCGTCGGCCGATCAGCTAATCGGTCTGTACTCGAGTCTTCCGGATTCGGAGATGCGCGAGCAGCTGATCTTCGTGTACTCGCAGCGCAGAGATCCGAAGATGGTCGACAAGCTGCTCGACATCGCGAAGAACGATCGCGATCCGGAGCTGCGCAAGAAGGCGATCTTCTGGCTCGGTCAGTCACACGATCCGCGCGTGCAGCAGTTCCTGCTCGACCTGATCAACCGTTGAAGAAGCGACGATGATTACGATGATGCGCGCGCGGGCGTGCCTGATAGCGGGAGCGGTGACGATCCTTGGCGCCACCGCAGCAGATGGACAGTCACTCGCGCGCCGCATTGCCGACGCGCCGAACGGAAAGGTCCGGCTCGAGTTTGCCGCCAGGAAGGACATGTGCGGAACCGGGAGCTACGTCTCTCGCGGGTCGCACAACCGAATGTCGTGGGATAGCGATTACTCCGAGGACGTGGAGTACACGGATGAATGTGTGACGGGTCCGGTTCGGCTCGTCATAACGAAGAGCGGCGGGCAGATAGTGAAGATTCGACCGTACGTGGGGGGCCGCTGGCGTCCAACGGTAGGAACGGTTACCAGCATCGGCCCCGTCTCGACTCGTGAAGCCGTCGATTACCTGATGTCCGTCGCGAACTCCTCGTCTACGAAGGTCGGAAGCGAAGCAATCTTCCCGATGACGCTCGCAGACAGCGTCGAGATCTGGCAGAAGCTTTTGCGTCTAGCGCGCGACGATTCACGGCCGCAAGGCATCCGGACTCAGTCGGTTTTCTGGCTGAGCCAGATTGCGGGCGAGTCGATAACGGAGAATCTCGCGGCGCTCACCGGTGACGCGGCTGTGGACCGCGACGTTCGTGAGCAGGCCGTGTTCGCTCTGTCGCAGCGTCCGCGCAGCGAGGGCGTCCCCGCTCTGATCAACATCGCGCGTACCAACCGCGATCCGGAGATAAGGAAGAAAGCGCTGTTCTGGCTCGGCCAATCGCGGGACCCCCGCGCCTTAGCTCTGTTCGAGGAAATCCTCTCCAGGCGGTAACACCACTACAGTCCAGTTACTGTCCAGCCGTACCAGCGAGGATATCATCGAGCCGCGCAGCCTTCGCGATTCCTTCGACTGTTCGCATTACCTTCTCGGCTTCGGCGGTTCGTCCCTGCGTTCGCAGTGCATCGGCAAGTACAATCCCGGTCACCGCGTAAGTATATGGGATCCCATACGATGGCCGGTCTACCCAGTCGCCGCGCCTGATGAGAGCGGCCGGCGCCTTGTAGGTGTTCCACAAAGCCAGCGTCCGCTCGATGTTGACGTACCCGTCCGCTACGCGAACAGTGTCCTTGCTGGGAACTATCGGCGTCTCTACGAGTTTCTCAGCTAGACCCTGACGCAACGTATAGTTCGTCAGACCCAGTCCTCGGCCGTACCCTCCGGTCGAGAAGTACATCGGTCGCTCGGGGTAAGCGTCCTTGATGAGGCGAAGCACCACAATCTGATCGCGCGTGAGATAACCGGGCTGGATCGTGGCGACAAGATTACGCTGGGTGAACTGCTGCGGCTCACGAACTTCGTAATAGGGCGGAATCGAATCCGCCTCGGCCAAAGTCATCTTGAGCGGCGAGCCCTTTGGCATCGGCCACTCACGCCCCCGATAAATAGCCGGTCCCTTCCCCGCATCGTAAGGCCTTACCGGGCGACGAATGATCTGCCGCACAAACCAGTCGGTGTTGAGATACGACGTCACGAGCACCAGAACGTCCTGTCTCACACCCTCGACCTCCTGAGCGTACCAGAGAGGGAAGGTGTCGTTGTCGCCGTTGGTGATGAGAATGCCGTATGGCTCGACCGAATTGAGCAGGTCGGCTCCCCAGTCTGCCGTGAACGTCTCGCCACGGTGTGACGCAGCGCGCCAGTTGCCCACCAGCGGAACGCACGCGATGAGAAGCAAGGGAGTCGCCAGCAGCCACGCGCGCCTGCTTGCGTAGCCCACGGTGTCGGGTTTGTCGGTCGGATCCCGGTCGATGATCTGTGCAATCGATTGCCAGATATAGACGAGTCCGATCGCCACCCACACGCCCCAGGCGGAGTAGCTCCAGATGTAGAAATAGTCGCGGTCGCGCACCTCGCGATTCACGTTGTCGCCAAGCTCAGGCGATTGCGACCACCCATACTTGAAATTCATGTAATAAATGAGCGCCAGTGTCAGCGTGAACATCAGCGGGCCGAAGTACCAGAAGGTTCGCCGCTCATACGACCAGTGGACGTACCCTCCTATGAGACCGAGTACGAGGAAGAGTGCCGCGAGCAGGGCCTGCAAGCCGGGCCGCTCGTTGTGCGTGTCGCGCAGCCACTGCCACTCGAAGTAAGTCCACCACATCTGGATCTGCGCGACGAACGGCGCGCCGCGCTCGAGTTTCGGACCGTACTGCTCGCGATTGATGTTGCTCATCAATCGCTCCCTCGTGAGGCTAGTGAACGTGCACGACGCTTCGAGCTTCGTTGCGCAGGCGGTGGGCTCCCCTTCGTTCAGAATCGGGAAGTGCGCAGCGCGAATCGGCTCGTAGATGAACGGCGTCAACCCGATAAGGAGAACCGCCAGGCCCCTGAGAAGCAGCTTCCACTTGAGAAACGTCTGCCATCGCCTCGCGAGAATCGCGAACACAACGGCGGGTCCAGCCAGGAACCCAGCCGGGTGATTCGCGTAACCGAGCCCAAGGAGATACGCGACGAGAATGAGCTTTCGGTCAGCGGTTGGCGCGTCGGGATCGTCCGTCCATGAGATCATCAGCCACGAAACGATCGTGAAGAACAACAGCGAGACCGTATAGACCTTCTCGTTCACTACGCTCTGGTTCCACACGGTGAACGCCGTGGCGCCGATGAGCGTCGCGAGCGCTGCGCCCGTCAGCCGCTGCCACCCCTTGCCAAGCCAGCCGGCGAGAATCCGCTCGGCGACGAGAAACCAGAACCCCGCGGACGCCGCGCTGCAGACGGCGGCCATCGTGTTGATGTGCTGCGCGTAATTCCCTGGCAGCGGCATTTGGCCGAAGACATTTGCGAGAAGGACGAAGAACGGATTTCCCGGCGGATGCGGAAGACCGAGAACCTTCGCGGCCGCCATGTACTCGCCCGTGTCCCACATTGCTGTTGAGGGCGCGATCGTAATGAAGTACAAGACGAACACAGCGAGCGCCGCGATTCCTGCAGCTCGGTACGAAGGTGTGTATTCCTCCAGCACCTCCGCCGTTTTCTTTGCGGTCGTCCTTGTGCGTGCCGCTTTCGTTTCGGCGCTTCCGCGCGCCGGTGATTGTCTTGTATTCGCTGCCGTCATTGCCTGTTTGCGGCCGAAGCCGTGGTTGCATCCGGGATTCGCTTCATCACCGGCCACTCTTCCGGCAGTCCCCCGATGTCCGCGCGGAGCGTATCAACGGCTCCCTCGGTGTCGAGAGCAAAGGTAACGAGGTTCCAGCCGTCACGATGGTCGCGCCATGTCACCTTGAAGGTATCGAAATGCCAATGCTCGAGATCGCCAATCTGCTTCGGCGCGAGCGCCAGCACGAGGTGTCCGTTCTCCATCCGCACCTCTGCTCGCCCGTAGAGGCTGTCGGAATACGCGCCGGCATAGCGGGCGAGCGGCAGTGACGGCTTGGTGTCGCGCACGCGTTTCGCTGTCTTGTCGCGTAAATCTTTTGCCTCGATCGAATCGAACGACGTCCGCTCGACGAGCGACACCCGACTCCAGTCACGCTCGGGTGCCCCGAGAAAGAGATCGAAGACCTTGTACATGAGAGATTCGCGCAGCGCGTTTCCCTCCAGATTGGAGAGGACGACGATGCCAAGCCGCTCCTCGGGAAGAAGCCCGACGATCGCTGCCATGCCGGAGAGATTTCCCGCGTGGGAGAGCATCTCGCGCCCCCGATAGTCGAGAACGTTCCAGCCGAAGGCATAGCTCCGCACGTGAGTGAACGGATTGAAGGCTCGATATGTCGAATCAAGCCGCATCGCTGTCTGCGCGCTGTGAGTCTCGACAAAGCTGCGCTTGGAAACGAGGCGTTTACCACCGACGCGCCCGCTGTCGAGCTGAAAGCGGATCCACTTCGCCATGTCCGCCGCGCTGGAGTTGATCGCACCCGCCGAAGCGATGTTGTCGGCGTCGGTGTACTTGACGACGCGCACCGCGCTGTCGAAGCTAGCGTGAGGTGTCGCGACGTTCGGAAGGCGCGGGAGCAGGGTGACGCTGGTGTTGGTGGAAGTCATGCCGAGCGGCGCGAAAATCCGCGTGCGGACGATATCGTCCCACGGCTTGTGCTCGACCGCTGCGGCGACCTCGCCCGCCGCGACGTACATCAGATTGCTGTAACCGTACCGCGATCTCATGCTCCATGACGGCTTGAGGAAGCGGATCCGGCGAAGGAGCTCCTGGCGGGAATATCCCATGCCCCCCGTCCAGAGAAGATCGCCGCGCGCGAGCCCGCTCCGATGCGTCAGAAGATCCCGCACCGTGAGCTCCCGCGTCAGATAATCATTTGAAAGCTGGAACCACGGCAGGTACGTCGTGACCGGTGCATCCCATCGCACTTTGCCCTCGTCGACGAGCATCGCAAGAACAATCCCCGTGAATGACTTCGTGTCCGAGGCAATCGCAAAGAGCGTGTTCTCGTCGACTTTCTCGGGTTTACCGAGTGTGCGAACACCGAAGCCCTTCGCGTAGACGACCGAGTCGTTCTTTACGATGGCAACGGCGAGGCCGGGGATCTTCCAGTCCTGCATTCCCTTCACGACGTAAGCATCGAATCCTGCCAGCGGATCGCGCTGCTGCGCGCTACTCGGATGGGGATGGAGGAGGGCGGCAAGGAGGATCGCAACCATCGCTTTTGCGATTCGATGCGCGACGGCACGCGCCAGAGCCCTTTCCATGCGTTTCATGAGACGGAAATCTAAGGTGCGTAACGCGGCAGCCGCATCAGCATTTTGTCCGGGAATAGTGGCTGCGCTACCTTATTGCCATGGACTTCACGGGCATCTCCGCGCAGCTCTCGGGCAGTCCGCTATACGCGCTTCCGGTTCTTTTCATCGCCGGCGTGCTGACGAGTCTCGCGCCGTGCATCTATCCGATGATTCCGATCACAGCGGCGATCGTCGGTGGACAGTCAGTCGGAGACACGAAACCGTCTCGCTCGCGAACCGTGCTCCTGACGCTCACGTACGTCATTGGATTGGCCCTGACGTATGCGACCCTTGGTGTGATTGCGGGGCTCACGGGAACGATCTTTGGATCGATAAGCACGAACCCGTGGCTGTACTTTGCGATGGCGAACCTCCTCCTCATCAGCGCGCTGATACTGCTCGATGTTGTTCCGCTTCCGATTCCATCTGCTCTTCTGAACCGCGCTGCGACCGCGGGTACGGCGGGGCGATTCTCCGGTGCGTTCATCATGGGAGCTGCGTCTGGTCTCGTCGCTGCGCCGTGCTCGGCGCCGGTGATGGCGGCAGTGCTCACGTGGGTCACCACGACCAAGCGTGCCGGACTCGGGTTTCTCTATCTGTTCAGCTTTTCGCTGGGAATGTGCGCGCTTCTCGTCGCCGTGGGACTCTTCAGCGGTGTAGCAGCGCGATTGCCGCGCGCCGGAATCTGGATGGTGTGGGTGAAGCGAGGGTTCGCGCTCGTGATGATCGGCGTCGCAGAATACTACTTGATCGAAATGGGGAAGCTTCTTTTCTGATTGCGGATCCAGGATCGCGAACCAACTGCACTGCTGACCGCTGACTACTTGCGGATTGGGAACCTACTGCGGACTTCGGACTAGTATTCTCGTGATGAAGCAACCCGGAATTCATTTCTTATTGATCGCGCTTGTCGGTGGCGTGGCCGCTACTCCCGTCGCCGCCCAGGACTTGGGAATCGAAGTAGGGAAGCGCGCCCCCGCGGCTGTCGTTACTACTCTCGATGGGAAAGCCGTCGACCTCGGCGCCTACGTTGGAAAGGTGCCCATCTTCCTCGAGTTCTGGGCAACATGGTGCCCGCGTTGCCATGAGCTCGAGCCCGCATTACTCGCCGCCGAGAAGAAATACGGCGCACGCATGAAGTTCATCGGAGTTGCAGTCTCCGTGAATCAAACTCCCGCTCGCGTGAAAGCCTACAGCGCGAAGCACGGCTTGAAGCACTTGATTGTGTTCGATACCCAAGGCAATGCGGCAGACGCTTACGACGCGCCGGCAACTTCCTATGTTGTGGTGGTTGATCGCTCGGGAAAAGTTGTCTACACCGGCCTCGGTGGCGATCAGAATCTCGAGGCCGCGATAAGAAAGGCGTTGTAGCCCTGCACTTAACTCGACGGACGGGTCGCCGTATTCTGCCAATACAACTGAAAGATGCCGTGGTCATTTGCCGCGTATTGCCGCCACGTTAAAGAATGAGCTAAAAAGCGACGAACGCCCGCGGCCTCGCCGTGGGCGTTCTGCTTAGCGCGGAGTCTATACCGGAGAGTAGCATGACCCGCGTTCAGACATCCGACACCGCATTACGGGTACCGGCATGTCGGCGGTGCTGCTCGCGGTGCAACTGGTGCGGCCTGGCGATCGCATAATTGCGTCGCACGATTGTTACGGCGGCACGCACCGGCTGCTGAGGTCACTCGCCGAGCGCGGTCACTTCAACGTTGTGTTTAAGGATCTCACATCATCGTCGGCGCTCGATCTGATAGCGCGCTGCGGCCACGTCTCCTGTGGGTGGAGACGCCGAGTAATCCGCTTCTCCGCATCACCGACATCGCTCGAGTGGCGCGGGCGGGCCACGCCGCCGGGGCGATCGTCGCAGTGGACAATACTTTTTTGTCGCCGGCACTGCAGCGTCCGATCGAATTCGGCGCGGATCTAGTCGTGCATTCGACAACCAAGTATCTGAACGGGCACAGCGACGTCGTCGGCGGAGCCGTTATCGCGCGTGATGCCTCGCTTGGCGACGATCTGGCGTGGTGGGCCGACTGCCTCGGCATCACCGGAGCGCCGTTCGACAGCTACCTCACACTGCGGGGTGTGAGGACGCTCGAGGCGCGGATGAGAATCCATCTCGAAAATGCCGCGCTCGTAGTGAAAGAATTATCGAAGCATCCCGCGGTTGCACGCGTCTATTATCCAGGACTCCCGTTACACCCGGGGCACGCGATTGCCGACACTCAGCAGGATGGATTTGGCGCGATGGTGAGCTTCGAGGTCGACGGCGGATTGGTCGGTGTCGAGCGATTCCTCGAAAAGCTGCAGTGCTTCAGTCTGGCCGAATCGCTGGGGGGAGTCGAGAGCCTGGTTGCGCACCCAGCGACGATGACTCACGCGGCTATGGATGAGGAGGTCCGCGCTCGTGCCGGAAGCAAGGACAATCTCCTGCGGTTGTCCGTCGGAATCGAGCACGGCGACGATCTCGTGGAGGATCTTCGCTGGGCACTCGACTCCGTCGTCGGAGAGTAATGCAGTGAGTTGACGACGCGATCTATTTACTGAGCACTGTCTGCAGGCAGCGGCGCGAGTTTGTCAATGACGGCAGCGAGATCTGTATACGCCTGCTGCACGAGAACCCGGAACGGCCTGGTGACGTACGCAATTTTCCCTGCTGAATCGACAACGAACAGGGACCGCGTGTCCTGGTTTCGCTTCGTGTCAAAGGTCTGGTAGAGCGCACCAACTTTCCCGCCGGCATCACTGGCAAACAACATCGGGAAGTGCTCTTCCCGCGCCCACGATGCGAGTGTCGTATCCGCATCGGCGCTGATCCCGATCACCACCACCTTGCGGCCGTTGTTGAAGAGCGTGGCGTACTGATCACGGTACGCCTCCATTTGGACTGTTCAGCCCTTTGTCCGCGCCTGGAAAAAAAATGCGAGCACCACGGTCTGGCCGCGGTAATCAGAGAGACGGATCGGAGCTTTCAGCAGCCCATAGCGAGTTGCGCCGGGCACCATAAAATCGGGTGCCGCGCTGCCGACCCCGGGGCCCACTGGAGCCGCGGCCGGAGCCGGGGCGGGCGCCGCCGGAGGATTGCTTTGTCCCCACGAAATTGAGGGGCTCGCAAGAACCGTTGCAAGAACAGCTGCCTTTACGCCAATGATCATCTGGACATGCTCCGGTTTGATTGACAGCAGAATCTTACCCAGCTCGTCGGGGGTGTGGCCAGCCTGAAACCGGCCTACCTTCAAACCGTATGGCCCCTATGGCTGTCCAATCAACTGGAACAGCTCGCCAAGAACGGCACCATCCACCATTTCACGTCCCGCTTAGTGATTCGTGTCTCCCTGGGCGCTCTTGCCGTCCTCTCGCTGCCGCTGGCGGCGCAGCAGACGGCTGCTCCGGCGTCGAACCCATCGACCCGCAGTCATGCCGCGGCGCCGACTGTGCGCGCAGCGCCACTCACCGGCCGAATCGACATCGACGGAACGCTCGATGACCCTGCGTGGGCGGCGGCAGCTCCAGTCTCCCAGTTCACGCAGCGCGATCCCAAAGAGGGAATGCCCGCCACAGAAAAGACAGAAGTCCGCGTTTTGATAAGCGACGACGCTATCTACGTTGGCGCGCGAATGACCGACAAGCCCGCGAATATCCGTCCGCGCCTTTCACGGCGGGACGAGTCAGTCGATGGCGACGTCTTCGCCCTCTCCCTCGACTCGAGACACGATCACATCTCCGCCTACTATTTCCGCGTCGCGGCGGGCGGAGCGGTTCGCGATGCAGCCGTCGGCTCGCAGGGCGGTCTCGATCTTTCCTGGGACGCCGTGTGGGAAGCGAAGGTCTCGACCGACTCAACCGGCTGGTCCGCCGAGCTGCGCATACCTCTGTCGCAGCTGCCATACAACCGGAACGAAGACACCTGGGGAATCCAGTTCGAGCGCTACACCTGGAACAAGCAGGAGCAGGATTTCTTCGCCTTTACCCCGAAGAGCGAAGCCGGCGGCGTCAGCCAGTTCGGACACCTGACGAATCTCGGAACGCTGCCGGCGCCGAGCCGGCTCGAGCTGATTCCGTATGCCAGCACCCGTGCCGAATACCTCGCGGTCGCCCCCGGAAACCCGTTCCGCGACAGGAGCGAGCTTTTCGGTTCGGCCGGACTCGATCTCAAGTACCGCATCGCCAGCAATCTTACCCTCAACGCGACGGTGAACCCCGATTTCGGCCAGGTGGAGGTCGACCCCGCAGTCGTCAACCTCACGGCATTCGAGACTTTTTTTCCTGAGAAGCGACCGTTCTTCGTGCAGGAGCGGAGTCTGTTCAACTTTGCTTCCCTCAGAACCTTCAACAGCTACGGCGGTCCGACTGTTTTCTTCTCCCGCCGGATCGGCCGCTCCCCTCAGCTCTCCCTCGGCGGCGGCGACGTGGCGTACGTCGACGCGCCGCTTCAGACGACGATAGCGGCCGCAGCGAAGATCACTGGAAAGTCCCGCTCGGGATGGTCCACCGGAATACTGGACGCCGTCACCAGCCGCGAGCATGCTGAATACGCTGATCTCTCCGGCAGCTTTCGGAGCGCCGAAGTCGAGCCGCTCACGAATTATTTCGTCGGCCGCCTTCGTCGCGAAATGAATCAGGCCAATACCGCAGTTGGAGGTCTCGTCACCGCGGTCAACCGGGACCTTGCTGACGAGCGACTCGCGCACCTCCTGCGGGCCAGTGGCTACTTCGGGGGCCTGGACCTCAATCACTCATGGGCGAGCCGAAGCTGGCTTCTGGATCTCGCCGGCGGCGCTTCGGTCGTCAACGGGGTCGATGACGTTATCGCCGCAACTCAACGCTCGAGCGCTCACTACTTTCAGCGTCCCGACTCGAAGCACCTCCAATTCGATCCGACGCTTGGATCGCTCTCGGGCTACGCCGGCCATGCTGGACTGACCAAGGCGGCTGGACTTCACTGGGGCGGAAACATCGCCGCGCAGGTCACCTCGCCGGGCTTCGAGGTGAACGATCTGGGCTTCATGCGCACGGCGGATCGCCAGGCATTTTCCACCGATCTGCACTACATGGAGAACAAGCCGGGCAGGATTTTCCGGGATTGGCTCGTCGCCGGTTTCACGAACCAGACGTGGAACTACGACCACGACATCATCTTCAACAATTACGCGTCCTTCTTCCGGGCGACGTTTCCGAATTTCTCGCAGGTCTTCGTTCGCGCGGATTTTTCGGGGCCCACGATCGACGACCGTCTGACCCGGGGTGGCCCGGTCGCGCGAATTCCAACGGGATTCGCCGGGGAAATCTTCTACGCCAGCGACAGGCGAAAGCGTTATACGGCCAACTTTGAGGTGGAGTGGAGCCGGAATGAATCGGGAGCGCACAGCGAAACGTACGAAATGGAGTTCGCCGCCCAGCCGGCGCCCGGCATTCGAATAGCATTCTCTCCGTCACTCTCAAAGAGTAGTTCGGTGTCGCAGTTCGTGACGAGCGCGGCGGATGCCCTCGCCACGACCACCTATGGCCGGCGATACGTCTTCGCCAACCTCGATCAGACGGAGCTCGCCCTCGAGACGCGTGCCGACTGGACATTCAGTCCGGAGCTCTCGCTGCAGCTCTTTGCTCAGCCGCTGGTTGCTTCGGGTGGGTACGCGGATTTCAAGCAGTTCCGCGCGCCGCGGACCTTCGACTTCGACGTCTACGGTCGCGACGTCGGCACGATAGCTCTGAACGACGGAGTCTACAACATCGACCCCGACGGGAGCTCCGCTACGGCGAATGCGATCGCATTCGGTGATCCTGATTTCAATTTCAGGTCGTTGCGGGGAAACGCAGTGCTGCGCTGGGAGTACCGGCCGGGGTCGACGCTGTTCTTTGTCTGGCAGCAGCAGCGCAGCGGAGAAGAGTCACTGGGCAATTTCCGTTTCGGGCGCGACTATGGCGCTCTTTTCCGGCAACGGCCGGAGAATGTTTTCACCATCAAGGCGACCTACTGGCTCGCCCGCTAGGGGCTTCCATCATGATGATCACCACGAGATTCCTCCGCAGGGCAGCAACACCCACGCTGATAATCCTTGGCTCTTTCATCCCCCGCACCGGCAAGGCGCAGTCCGACGACTATACGGCTCCAAGGAACGCCGTCGTGAACGCCGCGGGTGCGAAAGTAATTCGCATCAGCGCGGGCGCGGGATACCTCAACGTCACTGGACGCACGGGAACCACGCAGGTCCGTGTCACAGGTGTCGCGCGCGCGTCGAGTCGCCGCATACTCGACGAGATCAAGCTTCAGGCCGAGCGACAGGGTGATGAGGTGGTGATCAAGGTGATCACGCCCGACAACAATAATTCTCTGTGGGATGTTTTCCGCGGTGACTGGCACCAGCAACTTGACCTCGACATCGACGTTCCGATTGGTACTCCGCTCGAGGTAGCGGACGGAAGTGGAGAGCTGAAGATCACTGGCACAGGCCCGGTGCGGCTGACGGATGGCTCCGGTGACCTCGAGGTTGCCGGTATCAAGGGCGATGTCCGCATCCACGACGGATCGGGCAACGTGAGCGTGAGCGGAGTCGACGGTGACGTCGAGGTCGACGACGGATCGGGCAACATTGACGCCGATAACGTCACCGGCAACTTTACCATTGGCACCGACGGCTCTGGTAATGTGGATATCAGCGGCATCGGCGGGACGATGCGCATCGAGTCGAAAGGGTCAGGCGGCGTGAACGTCGACAGGGTCGGCGGTGATTTTATCGTCGACCGAAAGGGAAGCGGTAAGATCGAGTACAACACAGTGAAGGGCAGAGTGAGCGTTCCCGAGCGGAGGCGGAGGAACCGCGGCTGACCTCACGCAATAGCAGGCGATGGCGACTACTGTCTCGACATACGCTCCAGCTGGAGCGACAAAAGAGGGCTCTGGTGAAGCAGCCGGCGCGGTAGCCATCGTCGACTGGCTGATCTACGCCGTAGTCTTTTCATCGGCGTGCATTGTTGCCGGGCTGCTGTGGGATATCTCATGGCACCGCACAATCGGCCGCGACACGTTCTGGTCGCCGCCGCACATTCTCGAGCAGATCGCCGCGATCGTCGCCGGTCTCAGCTGCGGCTACATCGCCCTCCGCACCACGTTCGCCGGCAGCGCTGAAGCGCGGAGCACTTCAGTTCGGTTCTGGCGTTTCTTCCAGGCACCGCTGGGCGCGTGGGTCTGCATCTGGGGCACGATCATGATGATCACCTCGGCGCCGTTCGACGACTGGTGGCATAACGCATACGGTCTCGACGTGAAGATCCTGAGCCCTCCGCACATGGTGCTCGCAGCGGGAATGGCCGGGATTCAGGTCGGCGCGATGCTGATGGTTCTTGGAGCGCAGAACCGCACTGACCGTGAGGCCGACCGCCGACGCTACGCGTATATCTTCGCACTCGCTGCTGCAATCGTCGTCGTGATGTCGAGTGTCATCATCCAGGAGGAAGCGGCCTTTGGTAACTCGATGCACGGGTCAGGGTTCTACAAAGTCACGGGAATCGTTTTTCCGATCTTCCTCGTTGCATTCGGGCGTGCACTGAAGCTCAAATGGCCGGCGACAACGGTGGCCCTCGTCTACATGGCAATCATTCTCTTGACGATGTGGGTGACTCAGCTATTCCCGGCCCAGGCGAAGCTGGCTCCGATCTACAATCCCGTTACGCACATGGTCCCGACTCCGTTTCCGCTTCTCCTGGTTTTTCCGGGGATGGCAATCGATCTCCTCATGCGCCGTTTTGGCGAGAATCGTGACTGGATGCTTTCGATAGCAATCGGCGTCGCGTTCGTGGCAGTGATGCTGGCCGTTCACTGGTTCTGGGCCGAATTTCTCCTCTCCCCTGCCGCGCGAAACTTTGTCTTTGGTGTTGACCAGTGGGACTACAGCTCGAGACTCGGGCCATGGCGATACCAGTACTGGAATCTGGATCGCGGTGGGTTTCTGCTCGCCCGCGGGCTCTTGGTTGCCGCGGTGTACGCGACCGTGAGTGCGCGGCTCGGATTGTGGTGGGGAGCCGGGATGTCGCGCATCAAGAGATGAAACTGAGAAGAACGGAAAAACGGACCAGCTGGACGACAGGAAACTCACGACGCGCACACTGGATGAGTTTTTCCCGCGCCATTGGCATTTCGATCCTCTATCTCGCCCTGTCAGGGCATGTGGGTAGCCCCGACGCCTGGTATGAAGGCAACGCTGGTCCCTACAGAGTTACGGTGCAGGTTCGAATGCCCGGTGTCGTGCCGGGTGTGGCGGAGATTTTTGTGCGCGTTCCCGGCGAGCCACCGCAAGCGGTTACGGTCGTCGCAAACAAGTTCGATGCGACCGGCGCTGCACCACCCCCGGAAGCGCTCGTTCCGGTGCAGGGTGATGCAGGATTCTACTCCGGCAAGCTGTGGCTCATGTCGGGCGGCTCGAACAGCATCACCGTCGCTGTGAACGGAGCGCGCGGAAGCGGAAAAGCCGTCGTTCCAGTCGTGAATGTGCCGCTGCGCCGCGCCGATCTCGATCCTCGGCTAGGCGTCACGCTCTCGGTTCTAGGCGTGTTCCTGTTCGCGGGTCTCGTCACGATAATTGGCGCCGCCGTGAGAGAAGGGTCACTCCCGCCGGGCTCGCCACCGACACCCGCCAACCGGGTGCGAGCCCGGCGCGCCATGCTCGCCACGAGCGTGGTGCTGGCCTTGATTCTCTTCGGTGGGTGGCGATGGTGGAACAGCGAGGACGCGCGCTTCAGGAAGTTCATCTTCAAGCCGTTTGCTTCGTTGGCTGTCATCGAGACGGCCTCGCCCCAGCCGCGATTCGTCTTCTCGATCGTCGACTCGACGTGGGTGCATCGCGGTGACTCCGCATGGCTGAGACGACACGACGCCAACTCCTTCACGCCGCTCGTTACGGACCATGGCAAGCTGATGCACCTGTTCCTGATTCGCGAAGACCTCGGTGCGCTTGCGCATCTTCATCCGGGCTCGGCGGACTCGGTTGCGTTTCCGTCGGCTTTCCCGCCGTTACCGGCAGGGCGATATCGCGTATTCGCGGACATAGTTCACGAAAGCGGCTACGCGCAGACGCTCGTGACATCAGTCGCAGTGGATTCCACGAGCGCCGCGTCGCCGGTATCTCTATCGGACCCCGACGATTCGTGGTTTTCCGATCCGGTCCAGCGTGGCGCGCGACGCGTGACACTCGCCGATGGCTCAACGATGACATGGACCGGCGCGAAGAATTCAATCGTCGCGGGCGGCAACGCGGAGCTTCGCTTCGTGGTGCGAAACGCCGACGGCACGCCTGCGACTCTCGAGCGGTACATGGGAATGGCGGGCCACGCGGTCGTTGCTAGGGATGACGGATCCGTGTTCGTGCATCTGCATCCCTCAGGTACTGTTCCGATGGCGGCGCAGATGACATTCGAGATGCGTCAACCCGGAGACACCGTTCGCGGACAGCTCGGCGAGCGCATAAGGGCGGCCGACCGGTCCATGATGTCGGTGCCCCTGGCGACCACGAGCGAGGTCGCGTTTCCCTACGCCTTCCCGAGGGCGGGGAATTACCGGGTGTGGGTGCAGGTCAAAAAGGCGGGGAAGATCCTCACGGGAGCGTTTGACGCGCCAGTTGTTTCTGGCGCAAAGAGTGCAGACTAGAGTG